>NZ_CP146069.1:1010962-1168783 GCF_037023735.1 Roseovarius sp. S88
CCTTGAGCTGGAAAAACAGTATGAGTTTGCCAAGACGGATCAGTCCTTCTGGGACGAGATGGATCATCTGTGGAAACATTACGTGGGCCGTCCCAGCCCGCTTTACTTTGCCGAAGGCATGACCGAGCGGCTGGGTGGGGCAAAGATCTATCTCAAGCGCGATGAACTCAACCACACCGGCGCGCACAAGATCAACAATGTGCTGGGTCAGATTTTGCTGGCGCGGCGTATGGGCAAAACCCGGATCATCGCCGAAACCGGCGCCGGGCAGCACGGAGTGGCCACCGCCACGGTCTGCGCCAAGTTCGGGCTGAAATGCGTGGTTTATATGGGCGCGCATGATGTGGAGCGCCAAAAGCCCAACGTCTTCCGCATGCGCCTTTTGGGGGCCGAAGTGGTGCCGGTGACGTCTGGCCGGGGCACACTCAAGGATGCCATGAACGACGCCCTGCGCGATTGGGTCACCAATGTGCGCGACACGTTCTACTGCATCGGCACGGTGGCCGGGCCGCACCCATACCCGGCCATGGTTCGTGATTTCCAACAGATCATCGGCAAAGAGGCCAAAGCACAGATGCAAGAGGCCGAGGGCCGTCTGCCCGATACGATCATCGCTGCCATCGGGGGTGGATCGAATGCGATGGGGCTTTTCTACCCGTTTCTCGATGACAAAGAGGTGCAGATTATCGGTGTTGAGGCCGGTGGTAAAGGCGTGAACCAGAAGATGGAGCATTGCGCCTCTCTGACCGGTGGTCGCCCTGGTGTGCTGCATGGTAACCGCACTTATCTCTTGCAGGATGACGATGGCCAGATTTTGGAGGGTTACTCGATCTCCGCCGGTCTCGATTACCCCGGAATCGGCCCCGAGCACAGCTGGCTGCATGACATTGGCCGTGCCGAATATGTCTCGATCACCGATAAAGAGGCGCTGGAGGCGTTCAAGTTCTCCTGCGAGACCGAGGGCATCATCCCCGCGCTTGAGCCGTGCCATGCGCTGGCCCATGTGATGAAAATCGCACCAGACCTGCCCGCCGATCACATCATCTGCATGAACATGTGCGGGCGCGGCGACAAAGACATCTTCACCGTCGCGCGTCATCTGGGTTTTGAGATGGACGAACGGGAGTAGGGGAGGCGTAGTCCCGGACGTGATCCGGGACCTCCTCGTTCATACGCGCCAAGAGGTCCCGGCGCGAAGGCCGGGACTGCGGCCAAAATTTGTTGCGTGAAGGCGCGGAGAACGCAGCTCCCAAACAAGCTTCATCCAGTCAGCCTTTCCAAATATTACCCAACCTCGCAATATTGTTGCGCAAAGATCACGACTGTTTTGGGCGGGTACATGAACCCATAGGGCGACTCACTGTGTTGGCGCTATCACCTGCCTCCCGATCAGACGGATCGGACCCTAGCGGGATGAGGTTTTGATCCTCACTCGGTGCGGGCGGCCCTGCCGAACCCCGTATGCCAGGGCCGCGAAGAACGATCAGGGGTTGGCTTAAGGTGCCAATGCAAATGTAGCTCATTTGGTTAGAGCACTCGACTGTTAATCGAGGTGTAGCAGGTTCGATTCCTGCCATTTCACCATGGGAAAAAGATCGAGAGATCTTGGGGTTCGACTCCCCTCACGCCGTAGAAAAACGGCTCCAAATTTGGTCCGGGGTTGCCTCAGCAGAGGTGGCCCGGAGGGGTTTCTTTGTCCTCGGGCGAAAGGGATCACAAAGGATCGCCGCTGCTCTGGTTTTGTGCCGGAGCGGGGATGATGGTGGCATCGTGCACCTTCCCGTAAGCCGGGGTTAACCCCGGCCTACGCGCTGGTCGCACCATGCGCCCGCTCGCTCAACTCCCGCGCGGGATCATGGCGCGGGGCGGCCTCGGGCCTCTCATTCCGCTTGCTGAGATGCAGGCATAAACACCTGTGACCATTCCGGTCCAACACATTGAAAATCAAAAGGAGTTATCGCTTTGCGACGACGATAGGACAAGACGAAAAGGAGACGAAAGATGACTCATATACTGACCCGAACACTGGACCGGCTGACCGGTCATGACCGTGTTACGCTAATGGAAACCGAGCGGATGCTCGTGCTGACCAAAGGCCGGATCACTGCCATTCTTGGACCGGGCGAGCATCGCCTGAAAACCCGCGACACCGTGCGCGAGGTTCACAATATCGAGCGTCTCCGTTTCACCTCGCCCTATGCGCGTGTGTTGTTTCGGGAGCGTCCCGATCTGGCCGAGGCGCACCTGACCGAGGTCCGTGCCGAGGCCGATGAAGTGGCCGTGATCCTGCGCGAAGGTGTACCTTACGAGGTGCTCCTGCCGGACACGCGGCTGGTTCTGTGGGCGGTTGCTGGCCCCTGGACGGTTGAGCGTCATGCGCTCACCGACACGCTGGCACTGCCGACAGCTTTGGCGCGGCGTCTGACGCGCACAGGTCTGACCACGGTCTTCAACGCCACGGAAGTGGCTGAGGGACATGTGGGCATGCTCACCGTGGATGGTGTGCTTATGGGCCGGCTTGATCCGGGCACGCACGCCTTCTGGAAAGTGGGCCGGCACGTCGCGGTCAAGCAGGTCGATCTGCGGACACAGGCCCATGAGGTCACCGGTCAGGAAATCCTGACCAAAGACCGGGTCACGATCCGGGTGAATCTGACCGCGGATTACCGGGTCACCGACCCCGAACGCGCGGTTGGTGCGGTCAAGGACTTCGAAGAAGCCCTACACCGTGCGCTGCAACTGGCGTTTCGGAAAACCCTGGGTGCGCTGACACTTGACCGGCTTCTGGCCGAGAAAGTGACGGTCGACGCCGAGGCGGCGAAAACGGTACGTGCTGAAATGGCGCGGATCGGGATCGAGGTGGGTGAGATCGCTCTGAAAGACGTGATCCTGCCCGGTGAGATGCGCGAGATCCTGACAGCCGTGGTTGCGGCTGAGAAGGAAGCAGAGGCCAACGTCATCCGGCGTCGGGAAGAAACGAACGCAACGCGTTCGCTTCTGAACACCGCCAAAGTGATGGCCGAGAACCCTGTGATGCTGCGGCTCAAAGAACTTGAGGCGCTGGAAACCATCGCGGGCAAGGTCGAACGGCTGACGGTCCACAACGGTACCGAAGGTCTGATGACTGATCTCGTGCGCCTGCGCGACTAAGCCAAGGCCCGGCCCGGGGGACACCTCGGGCCGGGGTTTCCTTTGGTTTTGCGTTCGGGTCTAAGTACTCGGATTGCTGAATTGTTTCATTAAATGCAACAATTTGTTCCAGTTTGGAAAGGTCAGGACATTGAGAAATGTGGCGAAATTGTGGTAGGATTCAAAAATACGTGTAGTGCTTGGGTAAAAAGTCAAAATATACAGTGGGTTAGATAAGGAATGAGGGAACGGTTCATGTTGAAAATTTTTTACAGAATTCCGGTAATTCTAGGTGCCCTTGTCGTGTCGATAGGGATGATTTCCGCGCCAGCGTCTGCCACGACCTGTGGCGCTGTGGATTACTTCGGAACACAAGGTGGAATGTTTTTGGGCACGCCCGAGGGATGTGGCGTTGGGAACGACAAAGGTGCGCAAGGCTACGGCACGCTAAATGGTTGGACCCTTGGAGAGTCAGTCGGCGAAAACCCTGAGGGCGATGGCAAGATCGACTTGACGGTAACTGGCCAGGATTGGTCAATTACTAACACAGGAGGTTTCAAGCACCTCGCTCTGGCAATAAAACAAGCTAAATCCTACGCGTTCTTTGTACTCGACTTGAATAAAGCTCTGTCTGGTACATGGGGCACAGAAGGTCCCGCTAGTACAATCAATGGCTTCTCGCACATAAGTGCGTGGTACAAGGGTGACGGCACACCGCCACCGCCTCCACCCCCATCGAATGTGCCGCTTCCCGCTGCGGCGTGGATGCTGCTTGCAGCGCTTGGAAGCCTCGTGGTGTTTCGTAAAAAGAGCGCCTGAAACAGAACGCTATATAACCTGAAAGGCTGCTTACCTAAGTGGCCTTTTCTCGTTTTCAGGCTTTGAACATGTCATCCACTGTCACCTGAAGTGCGGTGGCCAACGCGTTTGTCTGACTTGCCATCCCGATCACAGACAAAAGCTCGCCATGCTGTGCCTCCGTCATCCCCTTGGCCTTGGCTGCCGCCGTGTGAGAATGCGCGCAATACTCACATGCGTTCGCAACAGACACCGCGATATAGATCATTTCCTTGGTCAACGGATCAATCTCACCCGATCCCATGACGAGTTTCAACCGCTCCCACGTGGCTTTGAGCAATGCCGGATCATGGGCCAGAGCACGCCAGAAATTGTTGATGAAATCCCCACCCCGCGTGGTGCGAATATCGTCAAACACAGCGCGCACCTCTGGAGTGGCCTCTTCGTCGGAAATCAGTGTAACCGTTGCCATTCTTATCCCTGAGCCTCCGCCGCATGTTGTTTGAGAACCTCTAAGGGAACAATATCCAACGCCCGCGCATGCGTCGCTTCAAGCCGCACCTTCGGGGCGCATCCTTCGTCATGGGCTTGCAAGAAGCGTGAGGCACACAGGCACCACTGATCTCCGGGGTTCAAGCCAGAAAATCCAAACTCTGGCCGCGGCGTGCTGAGGTCGTTGCCGACATATTTGGAGAACGCCAGAAACTCGGCCGTCATCAAGGCGCAGACTGTGTGACTGCCGCGATCCTCAGCGCAGGTGTTGCAATGGCCATCGCGGAAAAAGCCGGTCTTTGGGTCATTGCTACACAACTCCAGCCGACCCCCCAGCACGTTGACGGATGTGTCCATTTTCATCGCCATGATTTCAGACCTCGTGCAGCACGGTTTCAAAGCCCTCAAATTGTGGCGGTCCCATCAACGCATCCTGCGTTTTGGACCGCCCCGCATCCTTGTGCGCGTCGCGGAAATTCTGCGACTTGGTCCAGGCTTCGAAATCAGCGCGACTGGCCCACACCACGTGACTCGAGTAAAGGCAGAACCCGTCTCCTTCTGGCCCCTTAAGAAGACGAAACTCCTGAAACCCGCGCGTTTCTTTCAACCGGCTTTCCCGAGATCGCCACATCTCTTCAAACTGCGCCTCAGCGCCGGTTTTCACCTGAAACCGGTTCATTGCGATGTAGCTCATGATCAATGGTCCGCGCTTTGCTTGTGCAGGTCTATCCTGCACAAACCACCTCAGCGCGGCAAGGTATGAAAGCTTTTAGAGCGTATCGGCAATCTTGTAAAAAACACTGAGGTTGGCCTCATGCGTGCCTGCCTCATAAAATTTGCGATCCGCCGCTGTCGCAACAATCACAAGGTCCTTGGTTTGGTCCACATAGATATACTGCCCGTAAATGCCGTGGGCCATGAACTGACCAGGCTCTGCGTTGGGTGGCACCCACCAGTGGAACCCATACCCAAGTTCACCAGGTGATGTCGGTGCTTGGGGTGTCGTGGACAATGCAACCCAATCCTTGGGAACAACCTGTATGTCCGTCAGTTGCCCCATTTGCGCATACATGAGCCCAAACCGGCCAAAATCGCGTGTTGTTTTATTGAGTCCACCCGGGGCAAACGCGATGCCGCCACTATCGGCCAGAACATAGGGTTCAGTTTCCAAACCCATCGGCTCTATGAGTTTTTCAGACAGCAGCTCTGTCATCGTTTTCCCGGTTGCTGCCCGCAGTACCATCGACAAAACATGCGCATCAATCGACACGTAAAGCCAGTCATCGCCTGGCGCACCGCGCTTATCAAAAAGGCTCGCAGCAAAGTCATCCATGGTCCCGCCCAAGGCAAGTTCACGCCCCATGCGGTTGATGTCTGACTCGTAGTCCAGATAATCCTCGTTGAACGCAACTCCGCTTGTCATCTGCAACAGATCAACAATCTTTGCGCCGTCATAAGCCGTACCCTTGAGCGCCGGAAGATACTGCACAACCGTATCATCGAGCGACCCGATCGCACCCTCATCAAGCAAGATGCCGGTCAGGGCAGAAACATAAGGCTTGGAGAGCGCCCAACCGATCCGCAGATCATCTTCCATCGTGTCCAGATGATAGCTTTCGTGAACGATCTGGCCTTTGTGCAAGACAAGAAAGGATGTCACGGCGCGCTCTTCGATCCATGCGGTCACATCATCATTGAGAGCAAGTGCCGGTCCTTTTGGCAACGCAGAGACAGGCATATCTCCCCGAGCAACAGGTTGAGACCGAAAAGCTTGGTTCAGAGATGAGAAATTTTTGACGATTTTGTCTTCTTCAAAAAGAGTGTTCACTGCCACCAGGCGGTAGATCTCTTCTCGCATGAGGACCCCGGCCAACAAGGCCGCCAGCACTGCAAAAACCGATAATCTTCTAACCCATTTCAGGAACGCTTGCACAACTGTGCTCCTCCGTTAAACACACAAACTCGCCTTTGACGAGTAAAAACAATCTTCTATCTATCTGAACTTGTCGACCAGTTTCTGCAAGGGTGAACGTGTGTCCTCAACGGGATTTGATGCAGCGGTGTGTTCTTCGTGTTGCGCTTTGGCGGCTGGTTTCGGCTTGGATGTTGAAGACTGCGGCGGCGACGTTTTCTGAGCCACGGCATTGAGAAACCTGTCATGCCGTCCTTGAGCCAGCTCCGCCGCACCATTCGACACGCCCTCCAAAAGAGCCTCCCGCCACGGCTGATCCGCCTTGGCAAAGTCTTGCAGAACATAGCGCGCCACGAGGTCTTTTTGCCCCGGATGTCCAATGCCCAACCGAACCCGGCGATAGTTTTCACCAATATGCTGATGGATCGACCGCAATCCGTTATGCCCTGCATGCCCTCCGCCTTGCTTTACCCGGCACTTTCCGGGGGCAAGATCGAGCTCATCATGAAACACGGTCACATCCTCCGGGGCCAGCTTGTAAAACCGTATGGACTCACCAACCGATTGACCCGACAGGTTCATGAATGTTTCCGGTTGCAACAGCAATACCTTCTCAGTCCCAAGACGCCCTTCGGACACGCGCCCCTGAAATTTGGATTTCCAGGGCCCAAACCCATGATCCTCGGCCAGGCGCTCCACGGCCATGAAGCCGATATTGTGCCTGTTTTTGGCGTATTTTTCGCCCGGATTCCCCAAGCCTACAAAAAGCAGCATTGCCGTTGTCCTGAATTTGGTAAGGATGGTCTACGCTGCGGGCGTGTTTGAATCAACAAACCTGCTCGGCAAGGTGACGAGAGCAGGGGTGTTGCATGGCAGAGTATGAGATTGATGGACTAACCCTGCATGTCCCGGGTCATATGCTCAATGATCGGATTGCGGGCAAGCTTGTCTCGGGTGGCTATGAGGCGCATGAGGCACGCGCGGTACGGATGCGCGTCAAACCGGGGCAGCGCGTGCTCGAGTTGGGTGCGGGTCTTGGCTATGTCAGCGCAGTCGCGGCACGCACCTCGGGGCCTGAAAACGTCGTTTCAGTTGAGGCCAACCCGGCGCTTCTGCCGGTGATCGAGCGTAATCTCAAGCTCAATGGCTTTGCAAAGCTGCGCCTCATGCACGGGGCGGTTGTCGGACAAACGCAGGATATTGAGGATCTGGGGTTTGACCCCAAGAAAGCCTTTTGGGCCGGACGTATTGCCGATGACACAAGCAATCCAGAGGACATTGTCTCTGTGCCCGTATTGGCGCTGCCCAAGCTGCTGGAAGAATTCAAATCACAGGTCGTGATCATGGATGTCGAAGGGGCAGAGCGATTTTTGTTCGACGCGGCCTGGCCCGAACATGTGCTCACCGTGATCATGGAACTGCACCCCAAGCAATATCCGGACACGGTGATCAAACAGATCGTCGATTGCATGTCGACCTCTGGGCTCACATACGATCCCGGCCCCTCTCGCGGCCGCATCCTGTGCTTTCGGCGGGTGCGCGGCATATAAAAAACGCGAAGGCCTATGGCACTCCGCGTTTCTTAGATCCATGTAGGCTTAAGACCCGAAGACTACTCTTCCGCGGCGGCCTCTTCTTCAGCGGGCGCCTCTGCGGCTTCTGTGGCTTCGCCGTCTTCGTCCTCTGCGTTTTCATCAGATTTCAGCGCCGACGGGGCAGAGATGTTGCAGATCACGAAGTCCCGATCAATCGTCGGCTTGGCGCCTTCTGGCAACTCAATCTGGCTGATGGTCACGTTGTCACCAACATTCAGACCTTCAAGGCTCACGGTCACGCTTTCCGGGATATCACCGGCCGTCACCATCAGCTCGATCTCGTTACGAACAACGGTCAGTACACCGCCTTTGCGGATGCCGGGACAATCGTCTTCGCCGACAAAATCAACCGTGATGAAGAGGTTGATCTTGGTGGTCCGGCGCAACCGCATCAGATCGAGATGCGTCGGCAGGTCCTTGACCACATCGCGCTGCACATCGCGGCAGATCACGCGCACATCGTCATGACCATCTACTTTGAGGTTGAACAAGGTCGACTTAAACCGCCCGGCCTTGAGCTTTTTCAGAAGCTCATTGAACGGAATGTTGATCGGAAGCGGATCAGTGTCGCCCCCAAAAACGATCCCCGGAACCATGCCCTCGCGGCGTGCTGCACGAGCGGCGCCCTTGCCCGTCCCCGTGCGTTCCTGGGCGTGAAGATCAGGAATTTCTCCAGCCATATGTATTCTCCATATCTAGGGCGGGGCTCCTCCAAGGCTGTAGCCCCAACGTGAAGCCGCGCGTATAGACCGGATTGGGCAGGTTGGGAAGCGGAATCTACACCTTATGACACAGCGCTCATGTTCAGCGCTGGATTACGAGTATTTGAAGAACGATGAAGCTGCATATGCTTTGGCTTTCACTGTTCCAAAAATACTCAAATCAGGCCATCCAGTCACCTGTGAAACCCTTTGGAATCATCAAGATATCCCGATCAACCTTGGTGATGTCTGTGTGCCCACAAAACGCCATGGAGATATCAAGCTCTTTGTGAATGACCTCCAGCGCCTTGGTCACGCCCGCCTCACCCATAGCCCCCAGACCGTAAACATAAGCGCGCCCGATATAGGTGCCCTTGGCGCCCAGGGCGATGGCTTTCAATACGTCCTGGCCAGTGCGGATACCACTGTCGAGATGCACTTCGATCTTGTCGCCCACCGCATCCATGATATCGGGCAGGGCGCGAATGGCTGAAAGCGCGCCGTCCAACTGCCGCCCGCCATGGTTGGAAACGATGATCGCATCGGCCCCGACATTGAGCGCCTCTTTGGCATCGCGCGCATCAATAATGCCTTTGATAATGAGCGGCCCGTCCCACATCTTGCGAAACTGGCGGATGCGATCCCAATTGAGCGCTTCGTCAAACGCTTCCGCTGTCCAGGAGCTTAGTGAAGAAGGGTCGGTCACACCGCTCGCATGACCCACGATATTGCCAAAGAACCGCCGTTTCGTGCCCAGCATGCCCAGGCCCCATTGCACCTTTGTCATCATGTTGGCGATGGATTTCATCGTTAGTTTTGGTGGTGCGCTCAGCCCGTTCTTGAGGTCCTTATGGCGCTGACCAAGAACCTGCAAGTCCACCGTAATCACTGCTGCTGAGCATTTGGCGTCCTTCGCTCGGTCAAACAGCCGCTGCATGAAATCATCATCCTTGAGTGTGTAGACCTGCATCCAGAACGGCTTTGTGGTGTTCTCGGCCACATCCTCAATCGAACAGATCGACATGGTGGACAGCGTAAACGGCACACCAAAGTTTTCAGCCGCCCGTGCCGCTTTGATTTCGCCATCGGCATGTTGCATCCCTGTCAGCCCGACAGGTGCCAGCGCCACGGGCATGGACACATCCTGTCCAATCATCTGCGTGGCGGTTGAACGGTTAGACATGTCGACCGCAATCCGCTGCCGCAGGTAGATGTCCTGAAAATCCGATGTGTTCTCGCGGAATGTCTGCTCGGTCCAGCTGCCGCTTTCGGCATAGTCGTAAAACATCCGTGGGACCCGGCGCTCATAGATGCGTTTGAGGTCGGCGATCGAGGTGATGACGGGCATGGCCATGTTCCAGTATTGGTAAAGTTTTTTTACCAATATCGAAATAAATGTTCTTTGTCTATGCGGCGTCCTGCCTCGGGCTTGTGGGCGGGCATGAACGTTGCAGCTTTATCGGGCCTCAGTCGAATTCATCCCTGAGCTTCGATATGCCTTGCAAAACGCGACCACGCCGAGAACGGTCACAAATTTATAGCCGAGATAGAACAGAAATGCAGTGATTGTGCCGGTCACGCTGAAGGCCCCATTTTCAAGCCAGGCATAGATCGAAACATCAAAAGACCCGAGTTTGGCGGCGAGGAAAATCAGGGCCAGGTTGCCAGCAACGGCACCAACGATCAAATCCTTGCACAATGTCCAAGACGTGCCGCGCCCGCGCATGAAAGCTTCGATCAGACTCCAGTCTGAGGCGTGGGCGGCAGCCGGAAAAACAGTGCCAAACCGACAGAGAAAAGCGAAATAAACTACGAAGACTGCGGCCAATGCTATCAGCGGTGCAAGCAAGTAATCGTGTTGAGAGAACAAGCGCTCGAATCCAATTAAAGACGTTATAAGAACGAAACCTGTTGCGATGAAAATGACCGTGAAAGCTCTGTTCGGAAGGACGCTGAGTCGCGTCAGATTTTTTGCCGAAAAGGTTTTGCCGGTCAGCGCCGAGATATGAATGACGTAGGCGGAGATCATCGTCGTGGCAACGAGGGCAACGATGCTGATGAGAGCTAGAAAACCGTCATAGGACCATCCAAAGGCGATCTCGATCAAAAGCTCGATTGCGGAAATTGCAAGCAGAAGAGAGATGTTGCTACGAAACAGCTGCCAAGCACCGGCCCAAATGGGTGTCGGTTCCGCACGCATTATTCAAGCCGAATGCGCGCCGTCCGCGAGACCACGCACAAAGTTCAGAACATCCGCGGGGCTGTCTCCGTCCCCAAGCTTGGCCACAATGGCCGAGCCAACAACGCAGCCATCGGCCACGCTTGCGATCTCTCGGCTGGTCTCTGGTGTGCGGATCCCAAAGCCCACAACGATGGGCAGGTCTGTCGCCGCCTTGATGCGCGCCACCTCGGGGGCCACATCCGCGGCCTCAGCCGCTGCGGCACCGGTGATGCCGGTGATCGACACGTAATAGACAAAGCCGGACGTGTTCTGAAGCACCTTGGGCAGACGCTTGTCATCGGTGGTTGGCGTGGCCAGGCGAATGAAATTCAGCCCCGCCTTCTGCGCCGGAATGCAGAGCTCGTCATCCTCTTCGGGCGGCAAATCCACCACGATCAGCCCGTCGATGCCCGCCGCCTTGGCATCCGTCAGAAACTGCTCAACACCGCGATTAAAGATCGGGTTGTAATATCCCATCATCACAATCGGCGTGCTGTCATCGGTTTTACGGAACTCACGTGCCATCTGCAACGTCCGCTCCAGTGTCATGCCCGCCTCAAGTGCGCGCTGACCAGCAAGCTGAATGGTTGGTCCATCCGCCATGGGATCGGTGAAGGGCAGGCCCAGCTCAATGATGTCCACACCTGCCTCGGGCAGGCCTCTGATCACTTCCAGGGAAGTCTCATAATCAGGATCGCCCGCCATGACATAAGCCACAAAGGCCTTCTTTCCGGCGGTGGTAAGCTCTGCGAATTTGGCGTCGATGCGGGTCATACAGTGTTTCCTTGCTGATCCCACCGCCCTTGCCAAATAGAGCCCATAAAATCAATGCCCATAATGCACAAACGCTTTGGATAATTCGGATCAGAGGCGATGTGCCAGAAGACGCGCAACGGCCTGCTCGGCCGCATCCAGTGCCCCATCGATCAACCCCGGTGACTGACTTGAGCATTCAGCGCAAGCAAACATCACGCGCCCGTCGCATTGCACATTCTGAAGCCGGCGCGGGGGCGGATCGGGGTGCCGAAAGGGGCCCTCAAGGTCGAGTGCATCTGTGGTAAAGGGCTCTTGCGCCCAGTCAAAGATCTCAAGACCACGAACTGCCTCTGCCTTCGGTCCGAAGCATCGCGTAAGCTGATCCAGAACGGCATGTTTGAGCGCGTCCGCCCTGAGTTGTCGCATCTCCACCGGCCAGTTCAGGAACCCAAACAAAATCCCCTGCTTGCTTCCAGGATCGCACAGGTCGTGGATTTCGCCACAGGGGCCAGCCTGACTAAGCACGCGCCCCGAGAGGCCCTTGTCCCGCCAGAACGGTCTGTCATAGCGCAGGACGACCTTGGCCTGCGAGGCCATCCAGGTCGGTACAGATGTCAGATCCTGCTTGAGCGCGGCAGGTAGTGCGGGGGTCCAACGAAGCCTGGCGGCAAGTCTGGGCGGCATGGCTACCAGCACCCGGGGTGCGTCATGCGTGCTGTCGGATGTGGTGACTGTGACGCCGTTGCCGTCCACTGCACTCGACGTCACGGGCGTGTTCAAGATCACCTGCGTGCGGGATAGTTGGTCGGCCATTGCCGCGACCAGCCGCGCCGTACCGCCCTCCAGCCGATAGGACCCTGCCTGATGTGGCAGCATCCGGGCCTCGACTTCGCGCTGGGGTCCGTAATCCAGAAGGCCCGACCCTTGGGTGTATTGCTCAAAAATGGGCAAATCGAGCCGCTTGAGCCAGCGCGCCACAGTGGGTTGATACCCTGGCCAGACCCAGCTTGGTCCGGCATCTCCGGCAAAGCCGCCGTCTGGGTCGGTAAAAGACCGGACGCGCCCACCCAGATCCCCCCGGGCTTCGATGAGACAGGCCGAGAGATTTTGCTCCTCTAGCAAGACGC
The DNA here is from genome assembly GCF_037023735.1 of Roseovarius sp. S88. GTDB lineage: Bacteria > Pseudomonadota > Alphaproteobacteria > Rhodobacterales > Rhodobacteraceae > Roseovarius > Roseovarius phycicola. The sequence goes on from NZ_CP146069.1 coordinate 1,023,694, forward strand.
AGGCCGCGAGCCCTGCCAGACCCCCTCCTATGACAATGGCGTCAAAGTGAGACATGGCGGTTGGGATCCTCTTTGAATATATCTACTGATAGATAGAAAAGGGCGGCAGACAAACACATGATATCTTTTGCGTGCAGGTCAAGCATGCAGCTTTGACAGCGGGCTTGCGACACCCCGTCGGACACCCTAGAAGGCGGCAAGTTTTGGCGGGCATCAAGGATCGGATCATGGGCTTCAAAATGGGAATCGTGGGGTTGCCCAATGTGGGCAAGTCGACGCTTTTTAACGCGCTGACCAAGACGGCAGCGGCGCAGGCGGCGAATTTTCCGTTTTGCACGATTGAGCCTAATGTGGGTGAGGTCGCTGTACCCGATGCGCGGCTCGATAAGCTGGCCGAGATTGCCCAGTCTAAACAAGTGATCCCGACGCGTATGACCTTCGTGGACATCGCCGGTCTTGTGAAAGGGGCGAGCAAAGGCGAGGGGCTGGGCAACCAATTCCTGGCCAACATCCGAGAGGTCGACGCCATCGCTCATGTGCTGCGGTGCTTTGAGGATGGCGATGTCACCCATGTTGAGGGCCGGGTGGACCCGGTCGAAGACGCCGATGTGATTGAGACAGAACTGATGCTCGCCGATCTGGAAAGCATCGAAAAACGCCGCGCGGGTCTGGTGCGCAAGCTCAAAGGCAATGATAAGGAAGCGGTGCAGCAGGATCGCCTTCTGGCGGCGGCTCAGGCGATGATCGAAGACGGTAAACCCGCGCGTCTAGTCGATATAGATGCTGAAGATGCGAAGACTTGGAAGAACCTACAGCTTCTGACAACCAAACCGATCCTCTATGTCTGCAACGTGGATGAGGCCAGCGCGGCCTCGGGCAACGATCACTCGGCCGCCGTGGCGAAAATGGCCGAAAACCAAGGTGCCGCGCATGTGGTGATCTCGGCCCAAATTGAAGAAGAGATCAGCCAGCTGAACGAAGACGAAGCTGTCATGTTCCTAGAGGAAATGGGGCTGACAGAGGCCGGTCTCGACCGGCTCATTCGCGCAGGCTACGAGCTCTTGCATTTGGAAACTTACTTTACCGCCGGTCCCAAAGAGGCGCGCGCCTGGACGATCAAGGCAGGCACAGCCGCCCCGCAGGCCGCAGGTGTCATTCACGGTGACTTTGAAAAGGGCTTCATCCGCGCCGAGACGATTGCCTATGACGACTATGTCGAACTGGGTGGGGAACAGGCGGCCAAAGAAGCAGGTAAAATGCGCGCCGAAGGCAAGGGATACATCGTCAAGGACGGCGACGTGCTGCATTTCCTGTTTAACACATGAGCAGCAGGTAAGCGGAAATTTTGAAAGTTTCCGGACAGATTTTTTTCAAGAAATCGGCACATAGGTACAGGTCTTATATGTCCCTCCTTTTTATCTTCGGTCTGATCTGCTTCGTTCTGGGCGTTTTGCTCTATCGCAGGCGCAAAAGGGTCGAGCACCGCGAACAGCTATTGAAGGCCGGGCTGTCAGACACGGAACGCAAGATTGTGGCAGATACCGTGCCACTCCTGCGCAACCTGCCGCCAGACATGCAAACCCGTCTTGAAGGCAAGATGAACCTGTTCCTTGATCAGGTTGAATTTATCGGCTGCAACGGGCTTGATGTCACCGAAGAGATGGAGTTGTCCATTGCCGCGCAAGCCTGTCTTCTGGTCCTTAACACCGACGCCTGGTACGACCATCTGCGCACCATTTTGATCTATCCCGGCGCGTTCAAATCCAAAACCAGAGAGCATGACGGCTATGTCGTGCGTGAATCCGAAGTCGTGCGCTCTGGCGAAAGCTGGCAATATGGGCCAGTGATCCTGTCCTGGGCGCATTCCAAACAAGGCGCGCTCAACACCGAGGATGGCCACAACGTCGTGCTGCATGAATTTGCCCATCAGCTTGACGGCCTGTCCGGTCATACCGATGGCGCGCCGCTTTTGGCCAATGGTCAAAGTTTCGCAGAATGGGAACGCGTTTTCACTACAGGCTATGAGCGTCACGTCAAAAAGACAGAGGCAGGGCACAAAACTGTCCTAAGCCCATACGCTGCCACCAACCATGAAGAGTTCTTTGCCGTTGCAGTGGAAGTCTTTTTTGAAAAGGCGACCCAATTGCAAAGTGAAGAGCCTGAGGTCTATGCGCAGCTGTCAGAGCTTTTGCAGCTCGACCCGGCGACTTGGCAGTGATCCCGTTCGCTGCGTTCTGGCACTGGACGAACACTGGCTGTGATATACGTCCTTTCCTTGTGGCATAATCTGGGCCAAGCTTAGGGAAAGAACCGCGCTGAAAGAGGGACATATGGCAGAAGAGGCAAGTCACGGGCATGCGCTTCCATCCTGGTTTGCAGCCCCCGGAGAATCCGACACGTTCGCGTGGTTATCCATCGCGCTCATCTTGCTGGCGATTTACGGGATCGTGTCGCTCTACGCGGCTTTTGACCGCTGGGCCGAGCATCAATCCAAAGGCACGCCACTGGCCAAGACCATTCCGACGATGCTGACGATCGCGTTGCTCTATGAGCTTTTCCCGCTGTCTCATTTCAACATCCTGCTGCCGTTGAGCGCAATTCTGATTGCCCTCATGGCAGACTGGTCACGGTTCAACCTGGGCAGGCGCGATGTACCGGAGCCGATGGTCGAACCTGAGCCGGCGCCGAAACCCCAAGCAGAAGAGGCCGAACGTGTTTGAGCTTCTTCTGACATCCTTTCCGGCAGTCATCCGGTACTTTCAGCTCAAGCGCCGAGGAGAGGCCATCACCGTCTGGAACATGCGCACCGCCGTGTTCCTTTGGGCCATCATGGCGTTTTTCCTCTTCATGGTGATCTTCTACTTCCACCCGAAATCCTACTCCGGCCTGTTGCCCTTCCGCACGGTGTCGGTGGTCGCGCAGACCAGCGGCCCGGTAACAGAAGTCGCCGTCCACAACGGCCAGAGGGTTGTGGCGGGCGATGTGCTTTTCCGTATTGAAGACAGTGCGCAAAAGGCGGCTTTGTCTCAGGCCAAGGCAGAGCTCGACACTCTGGCCGCCGCAGAGGTCAAAGCGCAGGACTCTCTGATTGTCGCGCAAGCAGGCGTGGCACAGGCGCAGGCCAATCTGGACAAGCTAAAGGTCGACCTTTCAAACGCACAATCGCTTTTCGAACGCAATGTCGGCAGTGGCGACGCCGTGCGGGAACTTGAGGCGTCTGTCGCTGTTGCCGAGGCGGAGCTGGCCGCGGCCGATGCGCAGGTGGATTTGGCGCAAAACGACATTTCCCAAGCCATTCCGGCGCAGCGCGCGGCGGCGGAAGCGGCCGTGGAGCGTGCGCAGGTGTCGGTGGATCAAACCGAAGTGCACGCATTCAATGATGGGGTGGTCACGCAACTTGCGCTGAGCGTCGGAAGCCCCGCCTCCACCCTGATTATCAGCCCCGCAATGGTCATCATCCCGGACCGGGACGCCGACGCGCCACTGCGCATCACGGCGGGCTTCTCGCAGGTGGCGCGCGCCACGCTTTATGAGGGCATGCCAGCCGAAGTAGCCTGTGACAGCAACGCAAGCTTGTCGTTTCGCAACGCGGTCATGCCCGCACAGATCGTCGCGATCCAACCTGCCGTGGCCACCGGCCAGGTGGTGCCCGGCGGACGGCTTCTGGAACCCGGAAACCTGAATGCGCGTGGGTCCATGCTGGTCTACTTTGAGCTCCTTCACCCTGAACACGAGGCGATGATGCTGGATGGAAGCGGATGCATCGTACAGACTTACACCAACAATCTGAGCGGTGTGACGGGGCATATCATTGCAGCCACCGGCGTGGTCAAAGCCGTGGGCTTGCGGCTCAAGGTCTGGGGTGCGATCCTCTCAGGCATCGGGCTTGCCGGAGGCGGTGGGCACTAAAGCAACCTTAGCCCGGTTGGCAAACTGGACCCTTAGGACATTGTCCCATACGGTTTCCCTGTCATGCGACGGGGGCGAAAAATGTCACGACCAAACATTCTTTTCATCCAGGTGGATCAATTGGCCGCGCAGTTTCTGCGCAGTTATGGCGACCCGGTTTGTCACGCCCCCAATCTCGACAAACTGGCGAGCGAGGGCACGGTTTTTGAGACCACCTATTGCAACTTCCCGCTTTGCGCGCCGTCGCGTGCGTCGATGGCCACCGGCAGGCTCTGTTCCGAAATCGGGGCTTATGACAATGCCGCAGAGCTGCCTGCCTCCATGCCCACCTACGCGCACTACCTGCGCGCCAGTGGCTATCACACGGCGCTGTCGGGTAAGATGCACTTCATCGGGCCCGATCAGCACCACGGCTTTGAGACCCGCCTGACCCCGGATCTCTATCCAGCAGATTTCTCATGGGTGCCAAACTGGGGGGATGAAGGTGACCGCGACACGAACGATGCGCGCGCGGTGACTGTCGCGGGCATCTGTGAGCGTTCCGTGCAGATAGACTTTGATGACCTGGTGACCTTCCACGCCATCCAGCATCTCTATGATCTCGCCCGCTCTGACGACACACGTCCGTTTTTTCTTCAGGTCTCCTACACTCATCCGCATGAGCCGTATCTTTGCCAAAAGAAACACTGGGACCTCTACGAAGACGCCCATATCGCTCTTCCTGCAGTTCCCGCCATGCAAGCCGACGATCATGATGCACACTCAGCGCGGCTTCTGAATGATTTTGGCATGCTCGATCTGCGCTTTTCTGATGAAGACATCCGCCGCGCTCGCCGCGCCTATTACGGCTCGATCAGCTATCTGGATGAGATGATTGGCCGCGTCCTGGACGCGCTCGACGCCACAGATAAACGTGAGAATACCGTGATCCTCTTTACCTCTGACCACGGTGAGATGCTGGGAGAGCGCGGCATGTGGTTCAAGAAACACTTCTTTGAACACGCCTTGCGCATTCCGCTGATCATCAGCGGGGGTGCGTTCGGTCCATCCCGCGTTGCGACACCGGCCTCTCTTGTGGACCTGCTGCCCACCTTCATGGGGATTGCTGAAGGGCAGGGGTGGACCAGCCCCATTGAGCCTTTGGACGGTCAGGATCTGTCGACACTTCTGCAGAACCCAAACCCGGATCGCCCCATCCTGGCCGAATACCTGGCCGAGGCCACGACTGCGCCGATCTTCATGGTGCGGCGCGGCGCGTATAAATACTTCTATTCCGCTGACGATCCGCCACTTCTCTTTGACATCGAGGCCGATCCACACGAGCGCACCAATCTGGCTGGTAATGCCGCCCACGCCGAGACAGAGGCACAGTTGCAGTCCTATGTCCTGCAACGCTGGGACAGTGAGGCACTGCGGCAGGACATCATGCGCAGTCAGCAAAGACGGCGGCTTGTGCTCACTGGGGATATGCAAAACACACGACCTCGATGGAATCATGGTGAAGCGCCTGGGTCCGAGGTCATATGGTATCGTGGAGAAGGCAGCTACAACGACTGGGCCTTCAGATATTTGCCCGTGTCCGGCAAGGCCTGAGGCTATCCGTTCCAGCGCACCTTGCCGAAGTCGGACACGTCATATCCCGCCTGTGTTTTGATCTGTGCGTGAAACACCTTGCTGTTACAAAAGGCGACAAAGCGTTGAAAACCCTCGTCAAACCACGCCTTTCGATCAACAAGCAGGTCAAACTGTTCCTCAATCACAGGCACAAAGCCCAATCCGAATTGACGCGCCAGAGGCTCCAACCCAAAGGCCACATCCGCCCCGCTTTGCGAGACGGTCAGCACCGCTTCCATTTCGCTGCGCGCCACCTCGACCGTTTGCACCTCCGATGACCTCAGCCCGGCTTGATCCAGCAAGTCCTGGAAAAGTTTGGCTGTACCGGATTCGGGTTGCCGTTCGACAACCCGCCGCCCGCCAAGATCGGCCACGCCGTGTATCCGGCGCATCAGGTCATGCTCCATGACCAATCCCCGTCGCCGCGTGGCAAACCCGACCAGAACCATGTTCTGTCCTGCAAACCCGGCTTCGACCACCGGAACATTCCACGTCCCGGACACGCCGTCATAGACGTGCAAGCCCGCCGCAACACCCTCACCTGCCCGAACGCGGGCCAACCCATCAAGGCTTCCATCAAAAAACGTCGCCAACTCACAGCGCGAATGCCGCAACGCCCATTCCAGCACGGGATCATGGCTGCCTAAAAACACAGCCGGGCGTGATGCGTTGGCAACCATTCCGCCAGACTGTCCCTGGTTGATCCAGGCCAGAATATCCTGCCGAGGAAAGAGCAGCTTGCCTGTGACGCGCGAACATGGCACGTCGCCCGACGCGGCCAGATCATACACTTTTCGCTCCTTCAGGCGCAGCAAGTCTGCCAGTTCCTTGACCGTCAGATAGTCGGGGTCAGTGACACTCGGAGCCTCAGACATCATCCGCCCGCCGCATTCGGGAAGAAGAGCTGCGCGCCGTTGCGGTCATATGCCCCAATCGCGTCCTGCCCGTCTTTGGACAGCAACCAGTCAACAAAGCTTTGCGCAGGCTCAAATGCGACATTGGGACAATGACCCGGGTTCACAACGATCACCCCATATTGATTGAAAAGATCCGGATCGCCCTCAACAAGCACTTCGAAATCGCCCTTGTTGCCAAAGCTCAGCCAGGTGGCGCGATCTGTCATCACATAGGCCGCCATGCCTACTCCAACATTGAGCGTTGCCCCCATGCCAGACCCTGTTTCGCGATACCACGTGCCAGAGGCAGCCACCGGATCAAGACCAGCGTCGGTCCAGAGCTGCATTTCTTTCTTATGGGTTCCGCTGTCATCTCCGCGAGAGACAAATAGCGCGCCCGCATCTGCAATCTGAGTCAGGGCCTTTTGCACATCCTCCAAGCCCTTTACACGCGCAGGATCTTCCCTTGGGCCCACCAGAACAAAGTCGTTGTACATCAGGTCGGCCCGCGCCAGCCCATATCCGGCCGCCACAAAGGCCTCTTCTGCCGCCTTGGCATGCACCAAAAGCACGTCGCCATCACAGTTTGAGGCATTCTTGATTGCCTGCCCGGTCCCCACGGCGACTACGTTCACGGACATCCCGCTTTCAGCCTCAAAAAGCGGCAGCAGGTGGTCGTAAAGCCCTGAATTGGCCGTCGACGTGGTTGATTGTACGACAATGGTTGTGTCCGCTGCCGTTTCTTGCGCAAGGCAGAGCGCAACAGCCAAAGCTGACAAACGCACTGAGATCATGCGGAGGTCTCCATCTTTGAAATCATGTCACAATGTCTCCTGACAAATAGGCCTTTGCAGCGGCAGTTTGAGGGGAGGTGAAAAACTGGTTCGCCGGGCTGTGCTCTTCCAGTTGCCCTTTGTGTACAAAGACCACGTCGCCTGCCAGCCTGCGGGCCTGTCCGATGTCATGCGTGACGAATATGACCTTGGTGCCCTGATTGGCGGTTTCCTTGACGATGCGCTCGATCATTTGCGTGGCGCCGGGATCCAGGTTGGCCGTTGGCTCGTCCAGCATTAAAAGTTCGGGCGACGTGACCAGCGCGCGAGCCAGGGCCAGACGTTGCTGCTCTCCGCCCGACAGGCGGCGCGCCGGGTGGCTGACCTTGTCCAACAGACCCACACGCCGCAACGCATCCCACCGCAGGCCCTCTCCGCGAAGACCGCGCGCGCGCAGGATGAAATCGATATTGGCCGCCACCGAGCGCCGCAGCAGGACCGGCTTTTGAAACACCAGCGAATGCCGTTTCGCAATCTCAGGTGTCAGCGGCGCGCCCTTCCACAAAACGTGCCCCGCACTGGGCGCAGTCAACCCGTGCAACAACCGCAGCAAGACACTCTTGCCCGCGCCGTTCGGTCCCATAACGACGGTGATCCCATCGCTCTGTAAGCGCAGCGTCACGTCCTCGATCAGGCAATGCGCCCCGTCCTCCAGCCGCAGCCTGTCCAAAGTCAGCAGCGGCGAGGAGAGGCCTGCACCTGGTGCGCCGCCATGCAGAACCGCATCACGCATAGGCCCGCCTCTCTGCGCTCAGGCGTACGCCCTGGACAGCGGCATTGATGCCAAGCGCCAAGAGCATAAGCACAAGCCCGAGCGCCAGCGCCAGCGCCAGTTCTCCCCGCGAAGTCTCTAGCGCGATGGCCGTGGTCATCACCCGCGTCACATGATCAATGTTGCCGCCGACGATCATCACGGCACCCACCTCTGCGATGGCCCGTCCAAACCCGGCCAGAGCCACGGTCGTGAGTGCATAGCGCGCATCCCAAATGAGCGCTCGCATTGCTTGCAATCGGCTGAGACCAAAGGCTTTGAACTGATCGGAATACTCCGCATTCAGATCGTCCAGCACCTGCCGCGACAAGGCGGCAATGATGGGTGTGATCAGAAGGGTCTGGGCAATGATCATGGCGGTGGGCGTGTAGAGCAGGCCCAGAAACCCCAAAGGCCCTGCGCGGGACAGATGCAGATACACCAGCAATCCGACAACAACCGGCGGCAACCCCATCAGAGCGTTCAGAACCACGATTGCCGTCCCGCGTCCGCGAAACCGGGAGACCGCCAGAAACGCCCCCAGCGGCAATCCGATCGCACAGGCCAGCAAAGCCGCACTGAGACTGACACGCAGCGACAGAAGAACAATCTCAACCAGATCGCCATCCGCGCGCAGCACGAGCTCAAAGGCCAAGCCGAAGGCTGCTCCAAAATCTTGCATCGCCTCCTCGCATTGCAAAATTTTCAATAATTTGCAGTAAATCGGAAATTATGCAGTCATTCAACAGAAACTTCCCGCATCCTGTGCTTCCCGGCATGCCTCTGGCCAAAGCTCTGAAATTTCCACTTGTTTTCCGCAATCCCGCCCCCTAGACAGGCCAGCGGAGACGTGGCCGAGTGGTCGAAGGCGCTCCCCTGCTAAGGGAGTAGGCGGGAAACCGTCTCGAGGGTTCGAATCCCTTCGTCTCCGCCACCAATCATTATTGCGTTTTTCCTCAATATAATAGACACTTGGAGTATCCCATGGAGGATACATATGGAGGATAAAGGTGTCCGATTATCCCGCTACCACGCTGGCTCTGAACAAGGGGAAATACTACGTGCTGCTCACGATCCCGGCTGAGTTTCGGGAGCATTTCAACGGTAGAAAGCAGCTCAAACGGTCCACCGGTACCAGTGATCTGGCCTACGCTAGGTGATCTGTGTCTCACACAAGTTTAAGACGATGTAGTAGTGCTGTCTCAAAGATGCAAGATGGTACCCTGCGAGACACTGTGGGATGAACCGTGAGACGTCTCTTATGGGTAAGCCCTGCGAGACACCCAGGGGTTTACCATGAGGGCAGCGTATCCGATGAGCTTGGGGGCGGGGCATGCTTATGCAAAACAATGGCCAATGCGCACCCCCAAGGGGGAAGCGGGGAAGGCTCACGTAGATATAACCCACACGGATTTTTCTGGTGAAATTGGATTGCCTTGCTAGTTGCATCTGTGATCGAAATGTCTGCTATGCGGACGAAGCGGACATTCCGAACTTGGCCAAACTTGCGAAAAAACTGCTCAAGTTTTTCATGCCAATTGCTACTTTCCTACTCCATAAGTCAGTCAAGCTGCAAAATGGGGTCAAAAAGATGGCAAGACACGTAGCTTGGATCGTTGCAGCCGTATTGTTATTTGGGTTTTTGACTGTGAACGCTATCGGAAATAACTCGACACAAGCCACCAGACATTCCGATACGGTTTTTCCCGTCGGTCAATCAGATGGCGTCTCCAGTCAGGAAGCTGCGGAATGCGATGTTGCCAAGGTTTGGTTCAAAAATAGCTACGGCACTGCATTTGGAGCCGACTCTTTCCAAGAGTACACCGAAGATAGAATTAGGTTTGGTGAGGTGTTGGGAATGGAAAATGGTAAACCCAGGATCGTGATAGCAATTCAAAATCCCAAAACTACGAAAATCAAAGCTCACAGCTTTCTTCTGGATCAACGAGGAAAAATGAGCTCGCAGCTATCAATGACAATCTCCAAACAAGAGTGGTCAAAAATGGAAAAGATAGATTGTTAACTCGCCAACCTACAAAGTCTGCTCTGGGCTCATACCGGTCATCTGATTAAAACTGTCAGCCTCTTACACACTAAATGGAGGATACAGGGCGTATATTCAGGAGGATACAAATTTATTAAGCATCTGATTTTAAAGTAAATAAAAAGAAATGTTATATTCCCTTCGTCTCCGCCACCAAGCATAATTGTATTTTTACTCTGTATAACAGGCACTTGGGGTATCACATGGAAGATACAGACGCCCGATTGCCCCGCTGCCGAGTTGACTCTGAACTGGGGTGAGCCCCGCGTGATGCTCAAGATCCTGATCGAGCTGCAAGACCACTTCAATGGTAGAACGCAGCTCAAACGGTCTGCCGGGACTGGTGATCGGGCCCGTGCTCGGCAGCCGCAGCGCAATGTTTCTGCGAAACTCTATGCCCGGTTCGTTGCTTGTTAGCCGGACCCACGGGATGCCATCCGCGATCTCTTGGGGTGGATAGGGGATGCGGGCGAAGTGCCGCGCAGCTAGGGCGCCGGTTATCTCGAGGGCCCGATCCAGTGTTGGGTGCCACAGAAAACTGACCCGGTATCCCCCGGCCATGTCACCTGCGTGTGGCCGTTGTCATGCTAGGGCTCGCATGTCTGGATAAGCGCATCAACGGCCATGACGCCCTTTTCGTAGACAAAGAGCGGGTTGATCTCGATCTCCGCAATCTCGTCCACATGCGCGATGGCAAAATCTGCCAGGGCGCAGAGGGCCGCCACGACGGCGTTTTTATCCGCCGTGGGCTGACCGCGAAAACCTTCCAAAAGGCGCGCCACGCGCAGCCCATTGAGCGCGTCCTCGATGTCTTCCGGTATCGCTGGCAACAACAGAGAAACCGCATCGCCGACAAGCTCTACAAGAACCCCGCCGCTGCCCAATGTCATGGCCAGCCCGAACTGCGCGTCATGGCGTATGCCCACCACCAGTTCGGCCAGGGGCGGCGCGGCCATAGGTTCCACCAGAAAACTGTCCGTGACCGCCTGATCCGAATACCGCGCCACGGCGTCTCGCATGTCATCCGCAGCTTTCAAAAGCGCATCAGGGCAAGACAGGTTCAGCGCCACAGCCCCCGCTTCGGTTTTATGGGCCAGCGCCGGCCCCATCATTTTCAGAACGGCGGGGTAGGCGAAATCACGCGCCGCTGAGGCGAGCTCCTCCCCAGGCACCTGTCGACCCGCAGGCACCGGGAAACCTGCATCCGCCAATCGGTCCTTGGCCGCAGCTTCGCTTAGAATGCGGGTGTGAATTGGTGACGCCGCAAGGATGAGCGGTTTCGGTGCAGCACTTGAAATACGTTTGCGCGCCGTGCTCCACCAAACGGCATCCCGGATCGCATTGAGCGTCTCATGAATGCCCTGCATCGGCGCCACGCCCCGGGCCAGGAACGCCTCGCGAATATGCGCGCCCATATTTTCCGGGATCGTCGCGCATATGGCGGCAGGAACCCCCGTCTTCGCCGCCGCCTCGGCAAAGGCCAGCCCGTCATTGAGATAAAGCTGCTCGGTCTCATCAAGCCCCGGTGCTGGGTAATCCTGCACCAGCACGGTAGCCTGCGCCTGGGCCAGCTCCAACGCCTTGGCAAAGACCGGTCTGGTGTGTTCCGGCTGACCCCAGATCGGCGTGGTGTAATCCAGCGGGTTGCTCACCGTGGCAATGGGCGGCAACAGATCGGCCAGAACATCCTGCGCTGTCGCATCAAAACCGGCAAAGCGCAGGCCAATCGCCTCGCCATGATCGGCCAGCATCGTAGCTCCCCCGCCCGAACAGGTGAACCCAAGCACCTCCTTGCCGTCCGGTGCCCCAACAACGCAAAGATATTTGAGCGTTTCAAGAAACTGCGACGGGTTGGTCACGCTGATGATCCCCGTCCGGGCAAAAAGCGCCTCGTAGAGTTCATTCGACCCCGCCAGCGAACCTGTGTGGCTGAGCGTCAGGCTTTGGCCAATAGCCGAGCGTCCGGTCTTGAGCGCGACAATGGGCTTGCCCGCCTGAAGCGCCTTGAGTGACACACGCTCAAAGGCCGGAACGTCCGACAGCCCCTCGATATGCAGCCCGATGGCGCGGACCTCTTCGCGATCACACAAAAGGTCAACCAGTTCCGTCAAACCCAGATCCGCCTGATTGCCAACCGACATCATATAGGCCATGGGTAAAGACCGCTGGCTCATGGTGATGTCCGAGGAAAACATACCCGATTGCGTGATAATCGCCGCGCCATAGCCTGGACAGCTCCCGCCATGCGCAAAAGGCCAAAGCGCTGATTTACCAATGTAGTTGATCAGCCCATAACAATTCGGCCCAATCAGAACCATGTCGCCCAAAGCGGCCCGCACGTCCTCTTCCAACGCGCGCCCCGCCGCATGCGCCTCGCCGAAGCCCGCAGAATAGCAAACAATGCCTCCAGCCCCCATCTGCGCCAGGCGACGTACCGCATCGGACACCGCAGCGGCGGGGATAGCCAGAAACACCGCATCGGGCGCTTCCGGCAAATCCTCAAGCTGTGGGACGCAGGCGATCCCCGCCAGCGTGTCACGCTTTGGATTGACCACCCACATCTGGCCTTGAAATCCCGCGCGCCGCGTCTCGCCAACCGCCACAACCGCATCCGCACCGCCCACAAAGGCGATGTGGCGCGGGTTGAGCAGACGCTCAAAGTTCTGACGTTTGGCGGGCGTCACCGGGATCAGGCCCCAAGCGGGCGCAGAATGGACCGGGTGATGATATGGCGCTGAATTTCCGATGTCCCGTCCCAGATCCGCTCCAGTCGCGAGTCGCGCCAGAGCCGCTGAATGGCCAATTCCTCCATCAGCCCCATACCGCCATGAATCTGCACCGCATCATCCGCGATCCGGCCCAGCATCTCCGAGCAGAACACCTTGACCATCGCCGCATCCTGATCGGCCATATGCCCGGCCTCATGACGGCGCACCGCGTCTTCCACCATCAGATCCGCGGCGCGCAGGCTCATCGCCCCATCCGCCAGCCGAAACCCGGTGGCCTGAAACTGACCAATCGGTTTGCCAAACTGCTGCCGTGTGGCGGCCCATTCAGTGGACATCTCCAGAATACGCTCCGCCTTGCCACAGCACGACGCACCGACCCAGATGCGCCCCATGCTCAACCATTGATTGGCCACCTCAAAGCCTTTGCCTTCCTCGCCCAGGATCTGATCGGGGCCAAGCCGCACATCATCGAAACTCAGCGCATAGGTCTTGTAGCCCCGGTAACTGACCGATTTGGTGCCCTCGCGACACTCAAAACCCGGCAATCCCACATCCACCAGAAACGCCGTGACCCGCTTGCGGGGGCCACGCGGGGTTTCGTCTTCGCCCGTCGCCGCAAACACGATGGCGAAATCAGGCATGCAAGGCCCGGAAATGAAATGCTTTGAGCCATTGAGGTTCCAGTCTGCGCCGTCCCGCACAGCGGTCGTCTTCATCCCCATGGCGTCCGACCCGGCCTCGGGTTCGGTGAGAGCAAAAAGCTCTCGCTTCTCCCCGCGCACGGCAGGTAACAGATAGAGTTCGCGCTGATCGCCCGCACAGGCCAGCAAAATCTCGGTAGGTCTTGCCGCCCAGGAATGCAGCGCATGAGTGGTCTTGCCATATTCCCGCTCGATGAGCCGCATCGCACGCGGACCCAGACCGCCGCCGCCTACTTCCTCTGGCAGGTTGCAGGCAAAAAGCCCCAGTTCCTTGGCGCGTGCCTCGATCTCGCGGCCCAAATCCTCAGGCACCTCGCCGGTGCGGTCCACCATATCTTCGTGCGGAAAGAAGTTGTCCTCCATGAACCCGCGCACCGTGGCCAAAAGCAGCTCTTCTTCATGTGACATTTGAAAGGTCATGTGATGCTCCTCAGGCGTTTGCCCCACGCAGGTTGAGCTGGTCGCGCGCCTCTTGTGGGGTCAAGGCCCGCCCGCCCATCCGCTCTATGATCTCAGTCACACGGGCGACAAGCTGACCATTGGTGGCCGGCACGCCGCGATCCAGCCAGATATTGTCCTCAAGCCCCACGCGCACATTCCCGCCAAGCGCCACGGCTGCGGCGGCCATGGGCATTTGCATCCGACTTATGCCGAAACTCGCCCAGCTCGCCCCGGGCGGAAGCTGCGCCTTCATCGCCGCCATAGTCTCGACCGTCTGATCGGCCCCCCACGGAATGCCGAGGCACAGCTGGAACATCGGGGGCGCATCAATCAGGCCTTCCTCGATCATCGCCTTTGCAAATCGGATATGGCCAAGATCAAACACCTCCAACTCTGGCTTCACACCCCAGTCTTGCGTGAGCTGCGCCATCCGCCGCAGGGTGGGCGGTGTTGAGATATAGATCTCTTCGCCATTGCCGAAATTGAGTGTCCCGCAATCAAGGCTGCAAATCTCTGGCAGGCACGCCTTGATATGCGCCAGACGGTCCTCCGGCCCGATCATGTCCGTGCCGGGGCCAGGCAGGGCAGGGTCGTCCTCCGAGGGCACCCAGTCACCGCCCATACCCGCCGTCAGGTTGATCACCACATCCGTATCACTGGCGCGCACCAGATCGACGGCCTCTTTGAACAACTCTACATCACGAGAGCCTTTGCCGGTCTCCGGGTCGCGCACATGGATATGGGCAATCGCCGCGCCCGCCTTGGCCGCCTCGATTGCGGCATCGGCGATTTGCTGAGGCGTGACAGGGATATGCGGACTCTTGCCCACGGTATCCCCGGCGCCGGTGACGGCACATGTGACAATCGTTTCAAAATTCATCGTGCGCTCCCTTTTGGAGATAGTTTGAAACCCAAGGGCAGAATGAATATCGATTTTTCGCCGCGATTGCCGTATCAATGGCGAAAATTACGATATCGCGATGACAGCATGATCTTGCCAAAAGACACAGACGCCCCAAACCCGGTAAACCCGGTCCGCATCGTTTGTGTCCTGGTGCCGCGCTTTAACATGATGGGCCTTTTGGGTTTTCTGGAACCGGTGCGTGTGGCCAATTATCTGTCTGGCACGCCGCTCTATGAGCATAGTTTCCATGCGGTGCAGGCGGGTCAAATCACCGCCAGCAATGGCATGGAATTATCGTGCAAGGCTTTGCCCTATAAACTGACTGGAAATGACATGGTCGTGGTCGCAGGAAGCTGGGGGGCCGAGCATTTTGATGATCCGGTTCTGTTCAACTGGCTGCGCCGACAGGCCCGCATGGGCGCGCGGCTCTGCGCGCTGGAAATTGCCAGCTACATCTTTGCGCGCGCAGGGCTTCTTAATCACAAACAGGCCACCACGCACTGGTCTTATCTTGCTGGATTTCAAGAGAAATACCCCAAAATCCTAGCTGCAGAGCAGCTTTACACCATCAGCGGCCGGGTCATGACCTGCGCAGGCACCACCGCCGCGACCGACCTGATGCTCCAGCTGATCCGCGACGATCACGGCGCGCCTCTGGCAGGAGAGATTTCCGACAACATCATGCACCACCCTGTGCGCCCTGCCGATGCACCACAGCGCCAGACCATGGGGCGCGGCTTTGATGATCTGCACCCCGCGGTGCGCAGTGCGATTGACGTCATTGAGGAGCACATGAGCGAGCCTCTGCGCGTGCCCGAGATCGCAGAGCGCGTCGGCATGTCCCAACGCCAGCTTGAACGTCAGTTCAAACAGGCCATCGGGTGTTCCATTGTTCAGTTTGGCACGCTTTTGCGTCTGCAACATGCCCGGGTTCTGCTCATCTCAACCGATCTGGGCGTGCGCGAGATTTCTGCCGCCTCCGGCTTCAATTCGCTCTCTCACTTTGCCTTCGCCTTCCGCAACTGCTTTGGCCGCCGCCCCAGTGACTACCGCCAGGCCTGGCCGGAACAAGAACAGGCCCCGACCTGGCCCGGGACGTTGTCGAAATATCTGGATACTTTGCAAGTCCGGCAGGACCTGCCCAAGGACATCTAGCTAAAGCGTTTTGCATTTAATCTGATCCACAAGATTGAATGCAAAACGCTCACAACACTCAATTGGCGCGAGCCTTTTGCTGTTTCGTTCTGAGTTGGATAAAACGCAAAAGGCTTTAGGCGTCGCGCAGCGCTTTGAGCACGGCCACGATCTTTCGGTCCCGCTCTGCTGCCATATCCTCAAAATGCCGGTCGCCCGCCATCGCGTTGCATCCCTCCACCATGCGATCGCGCAGTTTTTGGGTGAGCTCCGGTGCCTCCAGCCGCGTCCAGGGCCATTTGAGCGCTGGGCCAAACTGATCGAGATTGGTCGCCATGCCACCCGCACCACATGCGACATGAAACGCCATACATTGACCTTGCACCACCATCCGCGGCGCGGGGCCGTTTTTCAAAGCGATGTCAATGTCTTCCGGCGTGGCCTCGCCATTGGCCACCATATGCAGCGCCTCGCGCCAAAGCGCTTCTTGCAGGCGAGTAGCGACAAAGCCCGGGATTTCTTTTTTCATCACCAGCGGCGCTTTGCCCGCATGCTCATAAAACGCAGCGGCCCAGGCCACTGCCGCAGGATCAGTTTGTTTGCCCCCGATGATTTCCACAAGCGGCAACAGGTAGGGCGGGTTAAAAGGATGCCCGATCACACACCGCTCTGGCGTTGGACATGTCGCGGCAATGTCGGTCATGGTCATGCCCGATGTCGACGAGCCAATCACCACGTTGGGCGGTACGATCTCTCCCAATCGCGCATAAAGCGCTTGTTTGATCTCAAGCCGTTCTGGTGCACTTTCCTGAATGAACCCAGCGCCGTCCACCGCGTCGCTCAGGTCGGATGTAATGCGCAACCTGTCCAAAGATGCGCCCTCAGCCAATCCCAAAGCCGTCAGGCTGGTCCACCCGGTTTCAATCACCGACATCAGCGCGAAACGCTCTTCAGGGGCGTGAATATAGGCGGTGACATCATAGCCCCGCGCGAGGAAATGCGCGGCCCAGCCGCCCCCGATGGGCCCCGCGCCAAGGCTGGCCACCCGGGTGATCGACATTGGATCGGGGTACATCACCTATTCGCCTTTGAACTTGGGTTCGCGTTTTTCGACAAAGGCGGCCACGCCCTCTGCCGCATCATCGGATTTCAGCATCTTGCGATAGACCGGCATCGGGTCGGTGCGCATCTTGTGGAATGCCTCTTGCAGCGGCTGGCATTCGATCTCGCGCTGCACCTCCTTGACCGACTGCATGGCCAAAGGTGCCGACCATGCGATGCTGGCGGCCCATTCCCGCGCAGCATCCATCAGTTGATCGGCTGGCACCACCTTGTTCACCAGCCCGTAATGCGCCGCCTCCGTCGCGCTCATCCGGCGGCCCAGAAGGAACATCTCCATCGCAATATTGTGAGGAATGCGCCGTGGCAGGCGTTGAAGTGCACCGGCATCGGGCACAATGCCCAGCGGCATTTCCGGCAGGCCGAACTCCACATGATCAGCCGCGATGAGCAGATCGCAGGCCATCGCCATCTCGAACCCGCCCCCAATCGCCAGCCCGTTGATCGCCGCAATCACCGGCTTGTTGAGCGCCCAGTTTTCCGTCAGCCCGGTGAAGCCGCCAAAACCGTACTCATCCGCCTCCCACCAGTTATCAAGGCTCATTTCCCCGGCATTCAGCGCCTTGAGATCCCAACCGGCAGAAAAGATCTTGTCGCCGCCCCCGGTCAGGATCGCACAGCGCAGCTCTTTATCCTCGTGCAGTTCCTGAAACGCGGCGGCCAGCGCCTGTGAAGTGGCCACGTCAATGGCGTTCACCTTGGGCCGGTCGAGCGTGACCTCAAGAACATGGCCCTCCCGGACCACCTTCACTCCGTCTGACATGGCATTGTCTCCTTACTGGAAGGCCGGGATGACCTCGTCGCAGAACAGCTTCATCGAGCGTTTCTGCGCCGCCAGATCAAGCCCCATGGACGCATAGTAAATGAATTCATCTACGCCCAAAGCCTCGTATTTCTTGAGCTTTTCGATCACCACATCGGGCGTGCCGAAGAGCAGGTTTTCTTCTAGCATAACAGGATCATACTGCTCGCGCCCCTCAAGTTCGGCCAGCGGAATTTGCGCGGGAAATCCGTTGCTTACCCCACCTGAATTGCGAAACAGGTTCTCAAACTGACCCAGCACCAGTCGGATCGCATCAAGCGCCTTTTGACGGTCGGCCTCATTGTCCCACACCGCCGCATGGCGCATCATCGCGAAGGTTGGGCGGAACCCATTATCTGCCTTGGCCACAGCCTCATCGAGATGTTTCTTGTAAAGCTCAGCCTCCGAGAAGGGCCGCGTCAAAGGCCAGCTCATGACATGGCATTTTTCGCGCAGGGCATAGTCATACGTTATGGGCGAGCGGGCGGCGACCCAGACAGGCACCTCTGACTGCAAAGGCTTGGGGCAGGAAGTGGAAGTGGGGAATTGCCAGTAGTCTCCCTCATGCGCGTAATCCCCTTGCCAGAGAGCACGCACGGCAGGCAGCATTTCCTGCATATATTGCCAGGCATCCGATTGCTTCAGCCCCGGACGCATGCGGTCGAACTCTCTCTGATACGCCCCTGATCCAATGCCAAATTCCAGCCGACCATCACTGATCAGATCAAGGAAGGCCGCCTCTCCGGCCAGGTTGATCGGGTGCCAATAGGCCGCCGTCGCCACAGCTGTGCCAAGACGGATGCGATCCGTATGCTCGGCCCACCAGGTCAGGATCTGAAACGGGTTGGGCGCGATGGTCATCTCTAACGCATGATGCTCGGCGGCCCAAACGATGTTGAAGCCACCGGCCTCAGCCATTTGCACCATGTCCAGCGTGTGATCGCGCACCGCGCGCATATCTGCGCTATCGTCCATACGCTCCAGATTGACAGCAAGTTGGAACTTCATGACCCGTCTCCCTCAGCGCATGACAAACGGGTTGGCCATCGGCGCATCGGACATGTTCATCCACACTGTCTTGGGTCTTGTGTAGTCGTACATCGCCTGAAACCCGCTTTCGCGTCCATAGCCCGACCCTTTGACGCCACCAAACTCGGCGATGGGGGACACTACGCGGTAAGTATTGACCCAGACGATGCCCGCGCGCACGGCGTCGGCCATGCGTAGCGAGCGCGCACTGTCACAGGTAAAGATGCCAGCAGCAAGCCCGTGTTCGGTGTCATTTGCCAGCGCGATGACCTCCTCTTCGGTCTTGAAGCGCTGCACGCAGAGGACGGGGCCAAAAAGCTCAGTATCGACAATGCGCAAATCCTGACGCGGGCAGGCGAGGATCGTGGGTTCAAAGAAGAGCCCCTCCATTCCCTCGGGTCGCTTGCCGCCGGTGAGCAGCTCGGCCCCTTCGCTTTGAGCATGGGCCAGCTCACGCTCGATATGATCGCGCTGCCCGACGGTACAGAGCGGGCCCATCTGTGTGTCGTCCAAAAGCGGATCGCCGATCCTGATCTCTTTTGACTGCGTTACCATGCGGTCGAGGAAGTCATCCGCAATCTCTTCATGCAGATAGAGCCGCGACCCCGCGACGCAGCTTTGACCTGTCGCGCCGAAAATGCCTGCGATGGACGCGTTCACAGCACTTTCGATATTGGCGTCCTCGAACACGATGAAGGGGGATTTGCCGCCCAGCTCAAGGCTGACTTCGGCAAAGTTGTTCTTGGAATTTTCCAGCACATGCCGCGCCGCACGCGGCCCGCCGGTGAAGGATATGCGCGCGACTTTCTTGTGCCCGGTCAGCGCCCGTCCGCACGGTTCGCCATGGCCTGTGACGATGTTGACCACGCCGGGCGGGAACCCTGCCTCTTCAATCAGCTTGCCGAACTCCAGCATCGCGGCAGAGGCGTGTTCGGATGCCTTCAAAACCACCGTATTGCCCGCCGCCAACGCCGGGCCGATTTTCACCGCCACCAGGAAAAGCTGCGAATTCCACGGCACCACAGCGGCCACCACACCCAAAGGCTCGCGTTTGGTAAAGACAAAGAGGTCCGGCTTGTCGATGGGTAGTGTCTCGCCACTGATTTTGTCGGCGCAGCCTGCATAGAACTGAAAAAACTCGGCGATGTATTTTGCCTGCCACTTGGTCTCTTTCAGCATTTTCCCGGTGTCGATGGTCTCGGTCTGGCCAAGCTCTTCGGACCTGTCTGCCAACAGCTCGGCCAGCCTGCGCAGACATTGACCGCGCTGGGACGGAGTCATCTTGGACCAGGGTCCGTTCAGAAACGCCTCATGCGCCGCTTCGACGGCACGGTTCACATCCGCCTCTGTCGCTTCGGGCACCCGGCTCCAGACCTGCCCGGTGGCCGGGTTTACACTGTCGAACGTCGCGCCATCTGCGGCGTTCACCCAGGCGCCGTTGATCAACATCTGATAGGTCTGAACATCCCCCATGGCGCGGTCTCCCTGTGTTGTGGCGCGATTCTCATTCTTGAGGGAACATCACGCGGCGTATGCGGTTTTTCGTCACTTGATGGCGAAAAATACTGCAAAGCGCAGCATCGCCAGACTTGCGCCGACACGCACTGCGTGATCACACTGGACGTGTGAGACCGAAAAGGGGACCGCGATGCTCGATAAATCACCGCAACCGCCCAAAGACGATGTCGAGCATCTGCGACGCGAATTGCAAAAGCGCGCGGGGCATCCCGCAGAGGAGGCCTGGGCGATGCCAGCGCTCTACTACACGTCCCCGGCGTTTCTTGAAGCCGAGAGCGATGAGGTGCTGCGCCGCGAATGGATGTGCATCGGACATGTCGGCGAGTTGCGCAAGCCCGGCGATTTTTTCACAACCGAACTTTTGGGCGAACAGCTTTTGGCGGTGCATAGCGAAGATGGCGTGATCCGCGTGCTTTCAAACGTGTGCCGCCATCGTGGCAACCTGGTGGCCGAAGGGCGGGGCAGCGCTCGTAAGTTTGTCTGCTCCTACCATGCCTGGGCCTATGACACGGCCGGGGCGCTCAAGGTTGCGCCTTTCATGAAGCATCAGCGCAGTTTCGATCAATCGAAATGCAGCCTGCCGGAGTTTGCATCCGAAGTTTGGATGGGGTGGTTGTTTGTCAATCTTGATGGAACAGCAGCACCCTTAAGCCCACGTCTTGAAGGGCTGAAAGGGGTTATTGGCAATTACCATCAGGACGAACGCCATCTGGTCTTTCTTGAAGAAGATGTCTGGGGTTGCAACTGGAAGGCGCTTTTTGAGAATTTCATGGAAGGATACCACCTGAGTGCGACGCATCTGACGACCTTGCACCCGGTGACACCGACCAAGCTCTGTCAAAAAATGGTCAGCGGTGACGCCTGGACCGGGTTTCACGCCTGCTATGATCCCGACTACCCACCGCGTGAGCCGTTTCATCCTGACCTCACAGAGTTTGAGCGGAATAACTCGCCCATGTACGGGGTGTTTCCCAATCTTCTGGTGGGGATGGGCACCGATTTCACGCTTTTCATGATTATCCGGCCTGATGGTCCTGAAAAGGTGCACATCCGCTGGGGTGTTACGGGTCAGGAGGATGCGCCGGAGGCTGAGGCGACGCAGACATACGTCAATCTGTGCAAGTCCTTCAACGTTGAGGATAAGGAAAAACTGGAGACGCTCCAACTGGCCATGCGGACGCGCAATTTTTCCGGCGGTCCGCTTGCGCCAGATGAGTTTGAAGGAACGATATGGGACTTCATCCAGTACATGGGCGTGCAAATGGGCCGTTGAGGCGGTGGCGCGTATGCGAATTTTGGACGTCCTTATGTTCAATCTGTCGAAAAATCTACAGTGCAACGGAGACCCCACTCATTAACCTCTAGACATAACAATCAACAGGGGAATGAAGATGACGCACAAAACAGACAAGCTTGTGCTTGACCGCATCGTCGCGGCAGGGTGTGCCCGTGGCATCAGCCGCCGAAGCTTTATGGGCCACGCAACCGCCGCTGGTTTGACCGCAACTGCCGCCAGCACGCTTTGGAGCACGCAAGTCTCTGCGGCCACGCCAAGCCAGGGCGGGCACCTGCGCGTCGCGATCCATGATGCAAACACGTCCGATGTCATGGATCCGGGTCAATATCTGTCGGTTTTCATGATTCAACTGGCGCATGCCTCTCGCAGTTACCTGACGCTGGTCAATCCCGATGGCACGTTGGGGCCCGACCTTGCAGACAGCTGGGAGGCTTCGGCGGATGCCAAGGTCTGGACCTTTGCGCTGAATCAGAATGCCACGTTCCACGATGGGCGCGCGGTGACGTCCAATGATGTGCTGGCCTCTTTGCGCCATCATCTCGGCGAAGAGTCGACCTCGGCTGCGAAATCCCTTTTGGCCAATGTCGTGGACCTGCGGGCGGATGGGGATCACACGGTCGTCATTGAACTCGACACTGGCTTGGCCGATCTGCCCTATATTCTCACAGACTACCACATTGCGGTTGTACCGGCCGATGCCGATGGCAAGGCCGCGTGGGGCGGCGGTATGGGCTCTGGCCCCTACAAGGTCGACAGCTGGGAGCCTGGCGTGCGTGCCAGCCTGAGCAAGCATGACGGTTGGCACAGGGACGGGGCGTGGTTTGACTCGCTGGAACTCATTGCGATCAATGATCCCAACGCCCGCCAAACGGCGCTCGTCTCGGGCGACGTTGATGCCGTGAGCTCGGTCGATCTCAAGACACTGGAACTTTTGCGGCAGCGCCCGGGCATCGACATTCTGAACCTGCCCTCGGGATCGGCCGTTACCCTTCCCATGCATGTCACCACAGCTCCGTTTGATAACAACGATGTGCGCATGGCGCTGAAGCTGGCCATCGACCGCGAAGAGCTTGTTGAAAAGATCGTCTTTGGCACGGCAACCGTCGGCAATGATTTCCACATCTCGCCAAACATGCCCTACTACCCGGAGGATATCCCGCAACGCAGCTATGATCCGGAGAAGGCCAAGTACCACCTCAAACAAGCAGGCCTCGATAGTCTTGATCTGGATATGTCGGCCTCGGATTCGATCATGCCGGGTGCGGTTGATTTCGTAACTCTGTTTGCCCAACAGGCCAAAGCGGCGGGCATCAACATCAAACCGGTCCGCGAACCCGGTGATGGCTATTGGTCTGATGTCTGGCTGAAAAAGCCGTTCATCTTTTCCAAGTGGGGCGCGCGCCCGACACCGGATACGATGTTCACGCTGGCCTACAAGACCGGTGCGAGCTGGTCAGAAGCGTTCTGGAGCAATGAGCAATTTGATGCGCTGCTGCTGCAGGCGAAGGCAGAGCTTGATGACGTCAAACGGGCTGAAATGTACCGCGAAATGGCGATGATCGCGCGCGATGACGGAGGCACCATTGTGCCGATGTTCACCAACTATGTCTATGCGCATAGCGACAAAGTTGGTCATCCCGAAGCTGTTGGCAGCACCTGGGAAATGGACGGGGCACGCGCCTATGAACGGTGGTGGATGAAAACCTAAGGCGCTTCAAAATTCGCTGACGACGTACAGTCAGGGCCACTGCGTTTCGCGATTATCTGTCAGTCAGGTTTATCGCGAAACGCCTTGGGCTGCCTTCGGCCGAACGCCGCGTGCCATATAAGTGCCGCGCGCGCCCGGCTGTTGACCGATGCCTCAGGTTAAACGCCGGATGCTTTAATAGTCTCGCCGCATCTTGGCGCCATGATAGAGAATGTCCGCCCATGTTTCGTTCACCCAGTCGCGTTTTTCTATGTCGCCGGAATCCATATCTGACGTGGGACGCGGCAGGTGTTCGAAGTTCCCAAAAGGGTCTCGCCCCCGGACAAGTTGCGCCCCGGTAGGTGTAATCGTCTGCTGCACATTCGGCGGCATATAAGGTTGAATGACAAAGCCGATGCGCCGGTCATCGCTGCGGTTGGGTTGCGAGCTGTGGATCACCCGGGCGCTGTGGATTGACATCTGACCGGGGCGCAGGGTCGTGGACACCGCCTTGCTGGCATCCACATCTTCCACTTCCTGCCCGCGGGTCAGGATATTTTCTTCACCGAATGTGTCGGTGTGATCTTTGATCTCGCCATGGCTGCCAGGGATCATCTGCATGCACCCGTTTTCGTCATTGGCCTCTGTTAACGCCACCCAGGCAGTTATGCCGACGTGGGGCTCCAATCCCATGTAGCGCGCGTCTTGATGCCAGCTGACAAAGCCCGGATCGTTGGGCTCTTTGATGAACAAAACCGTTCCATAGTTGAGGATGTCAGGGCCGATTAGATCTTCAATCGCATCCACAAGCACCGGGTTGTGCACGATCTCATCAAGACACATCAGGTTCAGATGAGCATTGTTGCGCGCAGCCCCCTGAAAAGCTTCGGGCCATTTTTCTTCGGCGGCTTCGAGTTCCGTGCGCAGGCGCAGGGCCTCTGCTTCGGAAAACACATCTATGGGCGAGACGAACCCATCCCGGTGGAAGGCGTCGATCTGGGCCTGGGTGAGTTTTTTCCCCATGTCTATTGTCCTTTCACACGTCGATCACGTGAACATCGCGCGGGAATTGCGTGAGACACGAGGCATCGTTGGCACGCACATGGATTGTTTCGCTCAATTCCATGCCCCAGCCGTCCATCCACATCCCCAGGATGATGTGCACGACGGCGTTTTCTGGCAGAACAGTGCTGTCATCAGGGCGGAAACTGATCGTGTGCTCGCCCCAGTCTGGCGAATACCCAAGACCAATCGAATAGCCGATGCGGCTTTTCTTCTCGAGACCGTATTGATCCAAAACCGCCTGCCATGCGGCATGTACATCACAGCACATCGCCCCGGCCTTCATGGCGGACAGAACTTCATCCATGCCTTCGCCCACGGCTTTGGCGGTGTCCATCAATATCTTTGGTGGCTCGCCCAGATGCACAGTGCGCGCCAGGCCCGCATTGTAGCGTTTGCGACACCCGCCCAGCTCGAATGCGATGGTCTGGTCCTTCTCAAATGGCGCGTCGGTCCACATTGGATGGGCTGTGGAGGCCGCCTCGCCGGCCAGAACCAGTGGGTGCAGGGCGGTCTGGTCCCCGCCGAAGTCTGGCGTGCCGCGAATTTGCGCGGCGACGACATCGGCCATCAGATCGCATTGCCGCACGCCCGGTCGCACGCCGTCATAGGCCGTCTGCATGGCTTTGCCCGCAATGACCGAAGCCTGTTGCAGCATCGCTATCTCAGCGGGGCTCTTGGTCAGGCGTTGCCAGTTCACGAGCAAGCCACAATCGCTCCAGTCGCTGTCGGGTGTGCGCTCCATTAGATGGCCTACTGCGGCGGGTGTCAGAAAGTAGACGTCACTCTCATAGCCGATCCGTTTACCGTTCAACCCTTTCGATTTCATCCAGTCGCCCATGTACTGCGCCGCGTGGAACGTCGCCTGCTGCACATGCGTTTCGGGAAAGGGGACAAGCTGTTCTGGTGGCAAATAGGTTGTAAAGTCTGCGGCCCCTGCATCCATTTCACGACCCATCCAGGTTGGGTCCAGCTCCAGGCCGACAACCATGATCTGCGGGGTGTAGAACGACCAGGCATCATATCCCGTCAGCCAGTTGATATTGGCTGGATCACCAATCACTAGGGCATCCAGCTCTTTAGACTGCATGGCATTTCGGACGCGGGTCAGACGGTCAGCGTACTCTTCGCGGGAAAACGGTGGTGCCATAGTCTAGGCCTCTTCCTGATGGTCAAAGATGGAGGTGTAGCCATCGGACCAATCCGGCGGCATGCGCATGTTCATCGGCTCGAGCCGGGCGAATTTCGTCTCCTCACCCCGCACGACCTTGAGGCAGTTCGACGAGGGATAGGTCACGGCTGTGTATCCGACCGCGTCGCAGGCGCAGTAGGTGACAATCAGCACCGGGCGACCCAGCTTGCTCAGATTGGCGCGAGAGGCATGCAGGGTGGCGCAGTGGTGCACGGTGATTGTGCCTGCAGGTCCGGTTAAGTCCACCGCCGTGTCCAGCCCTGCTTTGGTCAGCCTGTCGTCTGGTATGTAGCCCAGCCAGTTGTCGTCCTCGTCATAGTGGTCATAAAACGGACCCTGGTGACTTTTGGGCACAACCTGCAAGGGGCCTTGATCCGGGCCAACATCGTTGAGACAGACAAGGAACTGCGCTACAGTCGTATTGGTCAGCGGGTAGAAGGGAAAATCCTGATGCCACTTCACCTCCTGACCGCCCCCCGCCCATTTGAAGTTGATCATGCATTCGCGAAACCGAACATTCGGGCCAAGCAGATCAGCGGCCAGATCGGTAAGCGGTGAGTCCTTACAGAAGTCCCAGAACACCGGATCGAGGTCATCGAGATAGGCAATGCGGCGCAGTCTGGGATGTTCGGCTGTGTGGCCCGCGTCCAGATCATAGGTCTGGGTTGAGCATGTCATGTTGCGAGTTGTCTCAACCAGGGCCACCATGGCCGCATTCAGTCGATCCAGCCAATCCTGTCCGACAGCCTTCTCTTTTACGACGTAGCCTTGTTCGAAATAAAAGGACCGCTCGTCCTGGCTGAGAACCCGAGGAGGGTTGGACAATATCTCACTGTGGTTCATCGCATGCTCCCAAAAACCCGGCTAAAACTGACGCAACAACTTGCCATAGCCCTCTACGCTGGCGTCACAGCCCGCAGCCCGAAGGGCCTGCCAGAACATGGCCTGATTGGCAGTGACAACCGGTTTGCCCAAGGCCTGTTCTATGCGGTCCACAACCTCGACCGCGCGGATTGCTGTGCAGGAAATGAACAGGGCATCGGCATCGGCTCTGTCGGACTTTAGGGCCGCCTGGAAAATCGCCTCACCGGTCAGGGCGGCCATGTCTTCGTTGTCTTCGATCCGAAACGACGAGAAGGCGCAGACCTGCTTGCCAGCCGTTTGCAGATAGTCGGCGATGACCGCGTTGACCTCATCCACATAGGGCGTCAGAACCGCCAACTTTTGCGCGCCAAAGGTGTCGAGCGCAGCCAAAGATGCGGTGATCGGCGTGATGCAGGTTGCTTCGGGGCGCACCGACTTGATGTGATCGGAAATGGCATCATAGCCGATCACCACCGAGCCTGAAGTGCAGGCATAAGCTATTGTGCTCAGGTGCCCCTCAGGGACCAAGAGCTCGGTCGCGTCAGCAATTCTCGGAGCCATTTTTCGTAAAGAGTTCACCGTGCAGTCCGGTGTGTTGGCGATGCGTGTGGTGAAAATCGCAACATCATCGTTGGGCCGCATATTCATGAAGTCCCGTTCGACCGTGTAGTCGTTGCTGAGAACTATGAGTCCGATCCGGTATTTTCCGGGGCCATTGTCGAGAACAATATCATCCCCGACAGCGCTGCTTTGAAACGTTTTCGGTTCCGCTACTTGAGAAACATCCGTCATGGCGCAGCCTGTATACAGCTTGATTTTAGCTATGCTCACCCCTAAAGCTGAGTCGTGTCAATGGGGGATGAAATGGCGTGCCGGGCGATCGCGCGTTACGAAACCATCAACCGGGAGAAGTGAATGGTCAAACTGGCCGATAAAATCCCCACAGTATCCGAAGACGAAACCGGTGCTGAGCGGTTTGACCGGATCTATTGCCAGCTGCGTGACCGGATCTGCCTTTTGACCTATCCGCCTGGAACCGTACTCAGCGAGGGGGCGCTGGCCAAGGAGTTCGGTATCAGTCGCACACCGATCCGCCGGGTTTTTCACCGGCTTGAGTTTATGGGGCTGGTGACGATCAAGAATGGCGTTGGCACGATGGTGACCGACATTGATCTGCAAACGTTCAAACAGATTTATGATCTGCGCAAACGTCTGGCCGAAATGATGGGAGAGCTGTCGCCGATTGAGATCACACCGGACCATATCGCGACGATAGATGATTTGGTGAAACGCACCCGCGACCTGGCGGACAAAACAGGGGCATTTGATGAGCTGGCGCTCATCGCGAATGACCTGCAACAGTTACTGTCTGACCTGACGGGTAATGCGCCGCTCTGTGAGATCACCGAGCTGATGTATTATCGCGTGGCGCGCATTTGGTACACGTTTCTTCCTCAGTTCGGCTGGGACAGGGCGCATGCGGGGCAGCTCAACGAGTTGGAAGAAATTCGCGCGGCCATGGTGGACAATGACATTCGCAGTGTTGGTCACTACCGCAGTATCGATCTTCAGCGGATGTTGACCCTTCTTGGTCGATTGCTGGCCGAACCATGACGCCGAAACAAGAACAAGCCATGCCGGATACGTTGGACACCACTGTTGAAATTCTCGACGCTCTGGTCGGTTTTGAAACTGTATCCGGGCGTCCAACCCACGGGATCATTGGATATATTCAGGACTATCTGGCACAGCACGACATTCCCTCGACCCTCAGCTTTGACGAGGCCAAGGAGCGGGCGAATGTATTTGCGACGATAGGGCCAGAGATCGACGGCGGGGTTGTCTTGAATGGCCATACCGATGTCGTCCCGGTGGAGGGTCAGGACTGGTCCAGCGATCCTTTCAAGCTGACCCGCAAAGGCGACAGGCTTTATGGGCGTGGGTCGGTTGATATGAAGGGGTTTCTGGCCTGTGTTTTGGCGTTGGTGC
The DNA here is from genome assembly GCF_037023735.1 of Roseovarius sp. S88. GTDB lineage: Bacteria > Pseudomonadota > Alphaproteobacteria > Rhodobacterales > Rhodobacteraceae > Roseovarius > Roseovarius phycicola. The sequence goes on from NZ_CP146069.1 coordinate 1,052,209, forward strand.
CTGTGTTCAAAGCCGCACCCCTGACCAAGCCTATTCATATCGCGTTTACATTTGACGAGGAAACGGGCGGGCTTGGGATGCCCGTCCTGCTCGAAAGCTTGTCGGGGTTTGCCTATCGCCCGGAGGTCGTGATTGTCGGGGAACCGACGCAGATGAAGATCGTGACCGGCCACAAGGGCGGCTATGAGATGCGCACTGAAATCAAGGGCCAAGAGGCGCATTCCTGTGACCCAAGGCAGGGTGTCAGTGCAATCACCGCTGCGATGAAGCTGATCTCGAAGATTGAAGAGATGAATGCGCAGCGCGCGGCCAACCCTGTGGGGGTTCTCTCTACAGCCCGCCTTATCCCACTTTCAATGTCGGCACGATAGAGGGCGGCGCGGCCCGAAATGCAACCGCTGGTTGGTGCAACTTCGATTGGGAATACCGCCCGATGCCGGGCGAGGACGGATCCCTGGCGATTGCCGAGATCGAAGCCTTTGCCGCGCAGGACATCCTGCCTGCTATGCGGGCCGTCTGCGACACCGCCGAGATCCGGATAATTACCGAAATCGCAGTGCCGCCGCTGGATGATCGCAACGCTGCAAAGGCGGCTGAATTTGTGAGCGCGATTTCGGGGTTGAACGACACCGGCGTGGTCTCTTTCGGAACTGACGCGGGGTATTTCAGCGATGCTGACTATTCTACCGTGGTCTTTGGTCCCGGCGATATCAGCCGTGCCCACAAGGCAGATGAATATATTGAACTCAAAGAACTGGCGCAGGGGTTGGACTTCCTGCGTAAACTCACAGAGCGATTGTCGAATTAACGCGAAACCCAGCGATTGAGGTCCTGTCATGCAGCCCAATATGCCCCTCTCAGATCTGTTAGATGCGGTCTCTGCAAATGCCGCTTTGCCCGAAGACATGTCGGAAGCCACGCCGCCTCAGGTCTATACATCGCAGGCGTTTCTTGAGCTTGAAAGAGACGCGATTTTCAATCGCGAATGGATTTGCGTGGGCCGCGCGGATGAGTTTGAAAGCCCCGGCGATTACCGGGTCATGACCATCAGCCGCGATGAGGTTGTGATCCTGCGCGACCATGATGGTGTGTTGCGCGCGATGTCCAACATTTGCCGCCACCGGATGATGAGCCTGCTCGAAGGCGAGGGCACCATTGGCGGCAAAATCACCTGTCCTTATCACGCCTGGACCTACAGGTTGGATGGCCAGCTGATCGGGGCGGCGCATATGCGGGACAATTTCGACAAACAAGACTGTCACCTGCCACAGTTTGCCGTCGAGGAATGGCAGGGGTGGGTTTACGTCAACCTTGATGCGAATGCCGAGCCATTGGCCCCGCGATTGACACCGTTGGCGGAGCTGTTGAGCAACTACGATGTTACCAGCTATCGCACGCTGTTTCGGGTGGACGAGATTTGGGACACCAATTGGAAAATCCTGTTTCAGAACTTTATGGAGCCTTATCACTTGTTTGCGGTGCACAGCAAAACCGTTGAACCGGTATTGCCGACACAGCACGCGCACGTCTTGACAGGCGGTCCCGGCTATTGCCTTTACACACAAGGGCGCAATCCCGGCGTTGCGTTTGAGTACAGCGAAGCGATGACAAACCCAAACCCAAACCTGTCTGAAGACGAGGTCAACAGCGTGCCACTGTTCGGGGCATTTCCGGCGCAGATGGCATCCGTGTCGGCCGAGCGGACCTTCTGGATGTCTTTGATGCCGGTTGAAACGGATAAGGTGCGCGTGTTCTGGGGTGTTGATGTTCATCCCGATGCGATGCCGTCTGGCGCGGAGTTTGAGGCACGTGTGGAAGAACTGAAAGCCAGTTTTCACGCGATCAACGATGAAGACAAGCCGATCACGTCGGCCATCGCACGCAATGCCGCCGCCCTGTCGGCGCAGCCGGGGCGCCTCTCACCAAAAGAGCAGACGATTTGGGAATTCCAACGCTATCTGGCGAGAATGCTCACCGCGCCATCGCCTTCCGCTTCCAAGGCGGCAGAATGATCGGTGTTGCAGAAATCGAGGCCGCGCAGGCCAGAATTGCCAGCACAATTCATCGCACGAGAACCGAACGCTCCGACAGCCTGAGCACGGCTTCTGGCGTTCCGGTGTACCTGAAACTGGAGCATCATCAGCGGACGGGATCATTCAAAATCCGTGGTGCGACAAACGCCATTCTGAACCTGACAGACGATCAGCGCGCAAAGGGTGTTGTTGGTGTGTCCACGGGCAACCATGGTCGCGGGCTGGCTTATGCGGCCCGGCAAAACGGGGTACGCTGCATCGTGGCGATGTCCCAGCTGGTGCCGCAAAACAAGATCGACGGCATTCGCGCGCAAGGCGCAGAGGTGCGCATTGTCGGGCAAAGCCAAGATGATGCTCAGGTTGAAGTGGATCGGTTGGTCGAGGAAGAGGGCATGACGATGATCCCCCCTTTGATCACCCCGACATTATTGCAGGGCAGGGCACGCTTGGCCTGGAACTCATCGAAGATGTGCCCGACCTGACCACAGTGCTGGTGCAGCTTTCCGGCGGTGGTTTGATTTCCGGTGTGGCCGCCGCATTGAAGGCGCGCAAACCCGATATCCGGGTCATCGGTGTGTCGATGGAGCGCGGGGCAGCCATGTATGCGTGCCAGAAAGCGGGTAAGCCAATCGCTGTGCCCGAGCTTTCAACATTGGCGGATAGTCTGGGCGGAGGCATCGGGCTGGACAACGCATACACGTTTCAAATGACCCGCGATCTGGTGGACGATATTGTTCTGGTCAGCGAGCCCGAGATTGCCGCTGCCATTCGGCACGCCTATTGGCAAGAGCACCAGATCATCGAGGGGTCAGGTTCGGTTGGAATTGCAGCCCTGCTCGCAGGCAAAGTGAGGCCAGATGGCGAAACCGTGCTGTTACTGAGCGGTGGTAACATTGACATGGCGTTGCATCACAGAATTGTCTCTGGCGAAGATGTGGACGTGACGGCGGGGGACAAAAATGCCTGATATCAAAATTTTGACCGAAACCGAATTGCGCGCGCTGGTGCCGCTTGATTTGTCGCTCGTTGACTGTATCGAACAGGGGTTTGCCGCCCTGGCCGGTGGCGGTGTGGAAATGCCGCCCATCGTGTCGATGGGCATTCACGAAAACAACGGTGAGATTGATATCAAAACGGCCCATATCAGCGGGGCTGAGAGTTTTACGGTCAAGATGTCGCCGGGGTTTTATGACAATCCCGCCATGGGCTTGCCGACGACCAATGGCATCATGGTGGTCTTTTCGGCCAAAACCGGACAGGTCGAGGCGGTGTTGCTGGACAACGGATACTTGACAGAAGCGCGCACGGCGGCAGCGGGTGCTGTGGCCGCGCGTCATCTGGCACGTGCGGAGGCCTCTCGCCTGTGTGTGATCGGTGCAGGTGCGCAAGCAAAGCTGCAAGCTGAGGCCATTCACCTTGTTCGTCCGTTGACACATGTCACGGTATGGGCGCGCGATCTCGCAAAGGCACAAAAGGCTGCCGAAAGTATCTCAAATACATTGGGCATTGAGGCGTCTGCCTCTGAAACGGTTGGCGAAGCGACCCAAGCGGCAGATATGATCGTCACGACAACACCAGCAAAAACTCCGCTTGTCTTGAAAGACCACATCAAACCGGGGCAGCTTGTGATTGCCATGGGGTCTGATCAGGACGGCAAATGCGAGATTGATCCAGCGCTTGTCGCGGCGGCGGATCACTATGTACCGGATCGTTTGTCCCAGACCAGAGTTCTGGGCGAGCTGCGCGCCGCCATGGCCGCTGGGCTTGTGTCAGAGACCGCGCAATTCCCAGAGCTTGGCGAGGTGGTCATAGGTGCATTGCCCGGATACGATGCCGCAACAAGCCTGACAGTCTGTGATCTGACCGGAACCGGGGTGCAGGATACGGCTGTTGCAACACTGGCCCGTAAGCGCGGCGAAGCGGCGGGCAAAGGCACGTCGTTCACAAGTTAACAAAGATGCGCAAGATTGCCTCGAAGAGCCAAACCTCGAATGCGTCCCCGAAAGCCGCGCACAAGCGCGTATGGAGTGTCAAATATGCTTAAGAACGATCTACTGGAACAATGGGATCGCGAAACCTTTTTTCATCCGTCGACCCATCTGGCCGAATTTGCCCGGGGCAATCTGGCGCAACGCGTGATTACTGGCGGATCGGGGTGCCATATCGTGGACCGCGACGGTAACCGGCATCTGGACGCCTTTGCCGGGCTCTACTGCGTGAATGTCGGATATGGTCGTGCTGAAATTGCCGAAGCCATTGCCGAACAAGCCAGGGAGCTGGCCTATTATCACGCCTATGTCGGGCATGGCACCGAGGCCAGCATTACCCTGTCCAAAATGATCCTGGATCGCGCGCCCGACCACATGAGCAAGGTCTATTTTGGACTGTCAGGCAGTGACGCCAATGAAACCAACATCAAGCTGATCTGGTACTACAACAACATTCTTGGACGCCCAGAGAAGAAAAAGATCATCAGCCGCTGGCGCGGCTATCATGGCTCAGGTCTGATGACAGGCTCGCTGACCGGCCTGGAACTCTTTCACAAGAAATTCGATCTGCCGCTGGCTCAGGTCGTTCACACAGAAGCCCCGTACTATTTCCGCCGGACGGATCTTGATCAGAGCGAAGCAGAGTTTGTGGCCCATTGCGTGGCCGAACTGGAAGACCTGATCGAGCAGGAAGGTGCGGACACCATCGCCGCATTTATTGGCGAGCCGGTTTTGGGCACAGGTGGGATCGTTCCACCGCCTGCTGGATACTGGCCGGCCATTCAGGCGGTTCTCGACAAGCATGATATCCTGCTGATCGCGGATGAGGTGGTGACAGGCTTTGGGCGGTTGGGGAGCATGTTCGGTTCGGACCACTACGGGATCAAACCTGACCTCATCACCATCGCCAAAGGACTGACCAGCGCCTATGCGCCCCTGTCAGGCAGTATTGTCAGCGACCGGATGTGGCGTGTGCTGGAGCAGGGCACGGATGAAAACGGCCCAATCGGGCATGGATGGACCTATTCCGCGCATCCCATTGGAGCCGCCGCCGGGGTTGCCAATCTGAAACTGCTTAATGCGCTTGACCTGATCACCAATGCCGGTGCGGTTGGGCAATATTTGACCGCACAAATGGCAGATGCCCTGGCGGATCATCCCCATGTCGGGGAGGTGCGCGGCGAAGGTATGCTCTGCGCGGTCGAACTGGTGCGAGAGCGCGAGGGGCGTGTGTTCTTTGATGCGTCAGAAAAGATCGGCCCTCAGGTGGCCGCCGCAATGGCAGAGAGCGGTGTCATCGCTCGGGCCATGCCGCAAGGCGACATCATCGGTTTTGCCCCGCCATTTTGCCTGAGCCAGAAAGAGGCTGACGAAATCGTGGATGCAACCCGACAGGCGATTGAAACGGTGCTGACTTAAGGCAGCACCGTTTCAGATCGTGTTCTGGACCTTCTGAAAAACCTGCTCGGCACGTTCACAAGTTGCTGTGAACGCCGGTCTCCCGGGCTCATAACAAAGAAAATTGCCCAAAATGGCATGCCTTCCTGCGTCCGGTCGCGACGGGACTAAGGGTTCCCACTTCTTGACATTGAAAAACCGGCCAAGCTCAGCAGGAGCGACTTCAGCGTCTGTACATTGTTGCGCGAGGGCATGACGATGAATGTTATTGCCGAAAACCTGTTTATCGATCCGGCGACTGTGCGGCCGCATTGGAGTTCCATCTTCTCGAAGACAGGCACGTCCAGTCAGATTGAACCGCTGCACAGTGCACCAATTGTCTTTTGCAGTTCGAGGCAACCGGGTTTAGGCTCCAATAGTCTACCCCTTGCCGCATCAATTGGGTGATCCTCATGAGCCACGTCTTTCCCCGCCAGATCACGGCCCCTCCGGTCAAGGCAGTGTCCGCCAAAGGGTGTTACTTCACCGATGAAAACGGGAAACAGTATCTCGATGGGTCAGGCGGCGCGGCGGTGTCGTGTCTGGGACATGGAGATCCTGACATCATCAAGGCCATTCAGGATCAGGTGGCGCAGCTGGCTTTTGCGCATACCGGGTTTTTCACCAGCGATCCGGCTGAAAATCTGGCCGATCTATTGATCAAATATGCGCCCGGTGATCTGGATCGGGTTTATTTCGTTTCGGGCGGATCCGAGGCGGTTGAGGCGGCGCTCAAGCTGGCGCGTCAGTTTCATATTGAAAACGGAGAGCCGCAGCGCCGCCACCTGATTGCTCGGCGACAAAGTTATCATGGCAACACCCTGGGAGCGCTGGCCACGGGTGGCAACGCATGGCGACGGGCACAGTTCGAGCCGATCCTTGTGGATGTCAGCCACATTGCGCCCTGTTACGAATATGTTGACCGTGCCGAGGGAGAGAGCGCCGAGGACTACGGCCTGCGCGCCGCGCAAGAGCTGGAGGATGAAATCCTGCGCCTGGGCACGGATCAGGTGATGGCCTTTGTTGCAGAGCCAGTTGTCGGCGCGACCATGGGGGCGGTTCCTGCGGTTGCGGGTTACTTCAAACGCATCAGAGAGATATGCGACCAGTACGGTGTGCTGTTGATCCTGGATGAGGTCATGTGCGGCATGGGGCGCACGGGGCATCTCTTTGCCTGTGAGGCGGATGAGGTTTCACCTGATATTGCCTGCATCGCCAAAGGGTTAGGCGCGGGGTATCAACCCATCGGCGCCATGCTGTGTACGTCGAAAATCTATGACACCATCGGCGCCGGGTCCGGTTTTTTCCAACATGGTCACACTTATCTGGCGCACCCTTCGGCCTGCGCTGCGGGGTTGGCTGTGGTCAATGCCATTTTGGACCGCAATCTGCTGGCGGCGGTGCAAACCCGCTCGGAACAGCTCTTTGCCGCGCTCACCGACGCCTTTGGTCAGCATCCTCATGTCGGTGACATCCGGGGCAGGGGGTTATTTGCCGGGGTTGAGATTGTTGAGGACAGAGAGGCCAAACGGCCTTTCGATCCAACCCTGAAAACCGCAGCTCGGCTCAAGAAAGCTGCTTTTGAGGCTGGTCTGGTCTGTTATCCGATGGGCGGCACACGCGATGGGCGGATGGGTGATCACATCCTGCTGGCACCGCCGTTTGTTATCAGCGAGCCGCAGATCTCCGAACTGGTCGACAAAATCGGATCCGCATTCAAACAGGTTGATCACGTCTCGGTATGATCCTGCCGTAAAAGAACCCGCGGCGCGAGGCCGCGGGTTAGACCGGGTGTGAGTGGCGGTCTTGGTCAGGCCTGAACGGCCTTCATAAATCTATCTTTGATCACAACGGGATCCATGGTGATCACCGGCATCTTGGCATTGCCGCTGTCGCATTTGACGACCATCACGGTCATTTTCTTGCTATCAATGGCATCTTGCAGAGCCTTGCCAGTGTCGACGTCCTGCACCTCAACCACATTCTCGCAACCCGCCGCGCGGGCCATGCCCGCTAGCGAGGTTTTCTTGCCGGTATAGGTCGGCTGATCCCCGGTTGAGCCATAAGAGCCGTTGTCGATGATCATCAGGATGTAATTGTCGGCCACATTGTTCGCGATCGTGGGCAGGGTGCACAGGTTGGTCAGAACCGAGCCATCACCGTCGATGGAAATTACGGTCTTGTCCTGTGCGAGTGCTAACCCCAGGCCAATGGAAGACGACAACCCCATCGTGCCCAGCATGTAAAAATTCGTCGGCTGGTCATCAATCGCATGAAGCTCTTGGGAGGGAATGCCGATGTTACAGACGACAAGCCGATCGCGCAGGATCGGGGCGATTTCTTTGAGAATTTCAGAACGGATCATTGGTCGCCATAGCCTCCCCAGAAGTTGGCATCGGTCAGGATGGCCACAGGTTTGTTGCACATGAAGGTGTATTTCAGAATGTTGTCGAACTCTTCGACGTCCCGCTGCCAATGGAAGTGGTAGGTTGGGATGTTGAGCTGCGCCAAGAGCGCTTTGGTGTGCACCGCCATTTCCACCTGACAGGCCACCGGCTCACGCAACTCGCCGCGATAGGAAATGATCATCGGCAGCGGCATGTGGTAATACTGAATGAGCGTGGCCAGAGTGTTGATCGTCACACCAATCGCCGTGTTCTGCATGATGATGGCCGGACGCTTGCCGCCCATGTGCGCACCCGCGCACAGGCCCATGCCCTCGTCTTCCTTGTTGGACGGAATGTGATAGATGCCGTCGCGGTTCTCGACCTCTTCGATCACACCGGCGAGCTGCTTGCAGGGCACAGTGGTGACAAAGGAGATGTCGTTGGCGACAAGATCATCAACGATCTTCTTGTCGATATTCATCTGAGATAGCCTTTCGGTTGGAGCGCCTCGGCGCTGTGTGGCGTTACATGCTATTGATCGGGATAGAGTACGATTTTCGGATGTGCGACGTGGCCTGCGAGCAGATCCTGAAAGGCTTGATAACCATCGGATAGAGTGCGTTTGTCAAACCAATCGAGCGGACCAAGGCGGCTGTCAAAAATGGCCTGCGCCGTGTCTCGGAAATCTTGGGTTGTGTAGGTATAGGTGCCGATAAAAGTGATCTCTTGCAGGGTCATGCGTCGGGCATCGAGGCCCCCGGCATCCTCGCCCAGACCGACATGCGCGATCACGCCTCCGGGTTCCGCCATCGCAGACGCGGCAGCACGGGTTGCGGCATAGCCCACGGCGTCGATGATGATGGGAAACGTGCCCTCGGCTTGTGCGATGGCCTTTTGGTTGCACGTATCCTGCAAGAACTTACGCCGCGCATCGTTCGGCTCCGAAAGGGTGATGTCATCAACCCCCATGGCCTTGAGCGCCAGCGCTGCGGCGAGCCCAATCGCCCCGCCGCCGATAACCAAAGCGCGCCGATCCTGATACGGATGCAGGGCCTCAAGCGCCAGACGTGCGGCGTGCCAACTCACCGCCAACGGCTCAGCCAAAGCGGCCTTATCAAGCGCTGTGTCCTTCGGCACTGTGATAAGGTTTTGCTCCGGCATCGCGACAAGCTCGGCAAAGGCCCCTTCGCGCGGTGGCATGGAGATGATCTGCCGGGTTGGACACAGGTTTTCACGCCCCGATGTGCAGGCCGGGCAGGTGCCGCAAGTGACCAGCGGATTGATGGTGACGCGATCTCCTGCACGCGGGCCTCCAACAATCACGCCTGCCGCCTCATGCCCCAGAATAAGCGGGGCCGGGCGGCGATTGTCATGGCCCAGATAGGCATGCATGTCAGAGCCGCAAATGCCCACGGCGGCGACACGGATGAGATGCTCTCCGTCACGTGGCGCGGCATCAGCAACGTCCCGGTAGCCCATCTGCTCCACACCGTCATAAACCAGCGCCTTCATTTCGCGGTGAACCCCCCGTCGACCATGAGAACCTGTCCGGTGACGTAGCCTGAGGCCTCGGAGCACAAGAAAAGTAGCGGCCCGTCGATGTCGCGCAGCTCTCCGTTGCGGGCAACACAGGTTTGCGCAGCGTTGCGCGCGGCCCGGTCGGCATCACCGAATACGGCTTGGGTCAATTCGGTTGGGAAAAATCCGGGACCAATCGCATTGGCCATGATGCCATGCGATGACCACGCCTCGGCCATCGCACGCGTGAGCTGGGCGATGCCGCCTTTGGATGCACCATAGGCGATGCCACCGGGAAAGGCGCGCGTGGTCTGCAGCGAGGCGAAGTTGACGATGCGGCCCCAACCCTTGGATTTCATTGTCGGCACAAAGGCTTGGCTCAAGAAGAAGGGAGTGGAGAGGTTCAGCGCCAGCGTTTGGTCCCATCCTTCCGCCGTGACATCATCGGCAGCTTCTCGGGTGTTGATGCCGGCTGCATGAATAAGAATGTCAGGTGCACCAAAGGGTGCTGCAATCTTCGCCACGACGGTGTCGAGATCATCCCTGTTCGACACATCTGCGACGACCGTTTCAATGCCGACGCCAACTTCCGCTTTAAGATCCTCCAGCGCCTCTTTGCGCCGTGCCACGCCAATCACGTAAGCTCCGGCAGCGGCCAAGGTCACAGCGGCGCGACGCCCCAATCCCGAGCTTGCGCCAGTCACGCAAGCCACATGGCCTGTCAGATCAAACAGATCGCGTGGGTCTTGTTCGGGATCACCCATCGGCACTTAGATCGAAATTTTCGCGGGGGAAATATTTGGCCAGACGCACATCCGCCGCACGGGCATGTCCTTCCATCCCCTCCAGACGCGAGATGCGCGCCGTGGCCTCAGCCACGGATTTGGATCCTTCGCGTGTGGCGCGCTGCCAGGTGACGATCTTCATGTATTTGTGCACGCTTAGACCGCCTGTGTAGCTTGCAGCCCCTGACGTTGGCAGCACGTGGTTGGTGCCGGTGGCTTTGTCGCCATATGATACGGTGGTTTCTTCACCGAGAAACAGAGAGCCGTAGCAGGTCAGACGGTTCAGCCACCAATCAAGGTCTTCGGCCTGTACCGTCAGGTGCTCGGGCGCGTAGTCATCCGAGCAAGCCGCCATTTCTTCGCGGTCGGCACACACAATCACTTCGGCATAGTCGCGCCATGCGGCAAAAGCGTTGTCGCGGTTAAGCTCGGGCAGGTCTTCGATCAGGCCGGGAACCAAGTCCATCACCTTCTCGGCCAGGTCACGTTGGTCTGTCACCAGCCAGACTGGCGAGTTGTACCCATGCTCGGCCTGGCTGACGAGATCTGTGGCCACGATATGAGCGTCGGCTGTGTGATCAGCCAGGATGAGGCTGTCCGTAGGGCCGGCAATCATGTCGATGCCAACCTTGCCAAACAGGATGCGCTTGGCTTCGGCCACGAATTGGTTTCCAGGTCCCACCAGGATGTTGGCCTTGGGCAAGCCAAAGAGACCATATGTCATCGCCGCAACGCCCTGAACCCCGCCCATGGCCATGATTTTATCCGCACCGCAAATGTGCGCGGCGTATACAATCGCCGGGGCAATCCCGACGCCGGGGCGCGGGGGAGAGCAGGCGGTGATATGGCGACAGCCTGCGACCTTGGCGGTGGTCACGGTCATGATGGCACTGGCGATGTGGCTGTAGCGGCCACCGGGCGCGTAACACCCGGCAGCGTCCACTGGGATGGCTTTCTGACCGGCCACAAAGCCAGGCAGGATTTCCATCTCGACATCCGCCACAGTCGACTTCTGCATTTCCGCAAAGCGGCGCACATTGTCATGGGCAAACTGGATGTCGGCCTTAAGCTTATCCGGCACCTGCTCACAAGCCGCGTCAATCTCTTGCTGCGTCAGAAGGGTGTTGCCGTCGTATTGATCGAACTTCGCAGCATATTCCAGCGCCTTGGCATCACCGCCCGCTTCGATGTCGGACAGGATTCCTTGCACAGTGGCATGCACTTCTGACGCGTCAGACTTGGACGTCAGTGTCGCTTTCTTGAGGTATTCGCGGGACATGGTGGTCGTTCCTTGGGTCAAACTGGGCAAACAATGCAGGTCTTTGCACCGGCAACGGGCAGAGAGCAAAGGGCGTGTCGCGGTCGTAGATCAAAAGCCATGTCTCACCCCCTTCGAAGAATCAGCCTTAGACTGTGTAAGCGCTTACATAATTTATGCAAGCGCTTACATCAAGCTGTTTCAATGTATGTGTTTCATGCTATGTGGGTTCCGAAATGCCCTAGGAAAGGTCCGATCTCTGTTATGGTCAAACCAGCGCCGACCCTCGACGATGTTGCCAAGATGGCCGGAGTGTCCACGGCTACAGTGTCGCGCTGCCTGAATGAGCCGGGCAAAGTGATTGAAACCACGAGAGACAAAGTGATGAAGGCCGTCGATGCGTTGGGCTACACACCGAATTTCGCGGCGCGGGTTATGGCGGCCAAACGGAGCTTTACCATTGGCGCCATCGTCCCGACCCTGGACAACGCCATTTTCGCCAAAGGTTTGCAAGCCTTTCAGGAAGCGTTGCACTCGCGGGGTTACACGCTTTTGGTGTCCAGTTCCGCCTACAAACCTGTTGTCGAAAAAGAACAAATTCGCACATTGGTGGCGCGAGGGGCGGATGGGCTATTGCTGATTGGATATGAACGCGAAGACCAGATCTACACCTACCTGGCGCAGCAAAATGTGCCTGCCCTGGTCGCATGGGCGTTTGATGCAAATGGGCCGGTGCCATCGGTTGGTTTCGACAACCACGCCGCGATGTACGCAATGGCCACCGAAGCGATTGATCGCGGCCATCGCCGGTTGGCCATGATTTCGGGCGCATGCACTGGCAACGATCGTGCGCAACGACGCCTGGACGGTGTGAAGGATGCGATGGCGGCCAGGGGGCTGTCACCCGATGCTCTTGCCGTTATCGAGACGGCTTATACGATCGAAGCGGGCGAGGCGGCGTTTGCCCGTCTCATGGCGCGCACACCCCGCGCCACGGCCGTCATCTGCGGCAACGACCTGCTGGCGGTTGGGGCGCTGCAAACGGCCAAGTCGCTTGGGCTTGATGTGCCGGGAGACGTCTCCCTCACCGGGTTTGACGACATGGAGCTGGCGCGCATTGTGCACCCGACACTCACAACCGTTGCGGTGCCGCATCGTGAGATGGGCCAGACCGCTGCAGATGAATTGATTGCGATGGTCGAAGGAAGCAGTCCCGGAAGATCGCGCTTGCTTGAGACACGTCTAGTCCTGCGGGCTTCGCTGGCCTGACCTGCCGACAAGGCAGCGTTCGCGGCCAAATTTGCGTTCAATTCTTGGTTTTACCCCGCGTCGGGTCACAGGGTTAGCCAAGTTTGGCCACGAGTTCTCCACATTTGCACCGCCCTTATAGAGAGCGGGATTGGGTTGATCTCGAAGACCACCCTTTCTCGCCGGGTTAAGGTAACGGGGAAGACGATGAATCTTGAACCGCAGCGCAGTGGTATTGAGTTGCCCAGCGGGACACAACTCCTAAGGGGGCAGTACGTCATCGAACGTCCGCTCTCGCAGGGGGGTTCGGGATTACCTATCTTGCCCGCGACAGCCTGAAGCGCCGTGTGGTCATCAAGGAATGCTTCCCCCAGGATTTATGCACACGCGCCGCGCTTCGGGTTTGCCCCAAGTCTGAACAGTTCACCAAGCGTTTCGACACGGTGCTCGATCAGTTCAAACACGAAGCGTACCGCCTGGCCGCGCTGGAGCATCCCGGCATCGTCCGCGTGCATCAGGTGTTTGAGGAGAACGGAACAGCCTTCCTCGGCATGGATTTTGTGAATGGCGAAGACCTGTGCACGATTGTCGAAGAATTTCCTGAGCGGTTGGATGGTGCTACGCTTTTACAGGTCGTGACCGAAGCGCTCGAAGCGGTTCAGTACACCCACGAACAGGGGATCCTGCACCGCGACCTGGCGCCTGACAATTTCATCATTGACGCGCGCAACCGAGTGACGCTGATCGATTTCGGGTCTTCGCTAGAAGCTGAGAACCAGGCTCAGACTGCTAGCAGCAAGCTATTGGCGGTGAAAGATGGGTATTCGCCGTTTGAGTTTTACGACGAAGCGGCTCAGCATGATGTCGTTAGTGATATCTATGCGTTGGGTGCAACCTTCCACTATCTGGTGACCGGCTATACCCCGCCAGATGCTGAAATCCGCCGTCAGTCCGTAGAGGCCGACCGCCAGGATCCGTTCGAGCCGTTGCGCGGCGTGGACTGGGACCTTGATCAGGGATTTTTGAACCTGATCAACCAGGCTCTGAACATTTACCCGCAGGATCGCATCGCGAGTGCGGCACAATGGCTTCAGCATTTGAATGCGGCCCCTGCGGCGCAGCTTCAGTCTCAACCTCAGCCGCAGGCCCAAGTGCAGGCGGCTGTCCCCGCAACACCAGATCCGGTGTTGCATGTGCAGCCGGACACACCAGCCCCGGCTGTGGACGCACCCAAGCCGCTGCACGCGCCGGTGAAGGATGCGCCAGTGTCCGTGCCTGACCCTCGCGTCAAAGCATCGATGCCCACTGAGACCGAAAACAGCCCAAAACAGAAGACACTGGCTGCCGCACCCCCGCCGGACCCAACGGCGATCCCACTCGACGCGCCGGAAATCGTATCAAAGATTTCTCAGCTCGTGTCCGACACCAATAGCAAGTTCAAACCCGGTGTCCCGCAATTGCTTCGGACCGCTGAGGATGTTGAGCGTGAGCAGGCGGCCAAGGCAGAAGTTGCAAAACCAAAATCGCAGCCTGTCGACATCTTTGGCAATCCGATCGAAGACGTGGATGCGTTCCTGGCCGAACAAGACGGAACCCAGCGTGGCAAGAAACGCAAGTCGAAAAACAAAGCAGGCACCAACTCCCAAGACCCGAGCATGGAACAACATGCCGATTCAGAAGGCCGTGACCCGAACGACCCCAAGCCTGCGCGCAAAGGCGCGATGGGTCGTTTCTTTAACAAACTTCTGCCCGGAAAAGAGTCAGGCGACTCTGTTGTTCTCCAGAACTAAAGGAACAAAAAATGAAATTTTTGCGTGATATTATTGAAGAAAAGCGTGCAGCCCGCGCCGGCGACGAGGCTCCGAACGCGCAGGCCGCCGAAGCGCCCACACTGGATATACCATCCGTCAATGACACAATGGACCGTGATGTGGCCCAACCAGCGCCGAACGGGTCTGCGGATGAGATGGAATTTGATCTCAAAAGCCTTGGGCCGACACAAAGCTATGATGACGACGAAGGCTGGGTTGGTGATACGGCAAACGAAGGGGCTGCGATCAATGGGGATCTCTGCGGCTTGCATGACATGTTTGCCGATACCGAGACCGATGAAGGCGAAGCGGAGACGTCGGAGGCGTTGAACCTGCAAGGGTTTGAAGTCAAGCAAGAGGCGGACGCCGAAGACGAAGCGGATGCCGAAGAGCCAAGCCTTTCCGACGCGCTGGAAGCTGCGGTCGCTGACCTTGAAACGCTGCAGATCGAGTCTGAGACTGAGATGGACATCGATGCTTCGGAAGATACGAGCGAAGACGCTTGGGCAGAAGGCGACATGCCTGAGACGGAGATGTCCGACGACGCGTTGGAGATGGCGGAAATCGAACAAGACGCGATGACCGAAGCTGCCTCTGACGATCTGTCGGAAGGTGCCACATCCGAGGACGAGTTCTCCGAGGACGACAGTGCCTTGGACATTGATGAAACGGATGATCCCGAAGATGTGGCTGAGATCGAGGAAGTTGAACTGGACGCCTCGGAACCTGAGCTTGGTGTGGATGAGGAGGATATCTCTACAGTTGAAGAAAGTGAAGTCGCCCCAGAGGTTGAAGCCGTGACGGAGGCTCTGAAGGCGGAGGACGCGACGGACGAAGCCAGCGAAGATGATCGTGCGGCCCCTGAAGCGATTGACGAGGCACAGCCCGAGATTGCCACAGATGCCCCAATGGCTGTGCCACTTCCAGCGGCCGGACGTGGGTCTGGCGGGCGTTCGGGGCGTGTGAAAACCCGTATCTTGGGCTTTACAGCGCCTTCGACCACCAGCGAGGATCCATTCGAGAAGGCTGGCGTGTCGGCCAAACCGACAGAGGCTTCGGCAAGCTTCCCGGTGGGATGGCTTGTGGTTGTTGACGGACCGGGCCGCGGCACAGCATTCACCATTTTTGATGGCGTGACGCAGATCGGGCGCGGCGAGGATCAAACCGTACGTCTGAATTTCGGCGACAATTCGATCTCGCGAGAGAACCACGCCGCGATTGCCTATGACAATGAGCAACAGACCTTTTTCATCGGTCACGGTGGCAAGGCCAACCTGGTCCGGGTGAACAATCGTCCTGTGCTTAGCACGGAAGAGCTTCAGTCAGAAGACAAGGTGCGTATTGGCGAAACCACGCTGCGTTTTGTGGCGTTCTGCGGTGCAAACTTCTCGTGGGGTCACGACGAGGACGTCAAACATGCCTCAGCCCAATAAAATTCATTATGACGCGGCCTCGGCCATGAGCCTGGGGCGCCGTGACCGCCAGGAAGATGCTGTTGCGATGGATTTCCCGGTGGGCACACCGCACGGCTTTGCTGTGCTGGCCGACGGAATGGGCGGACATGCCGCCGGAGACGTCGCCAGCCAGATTGTCGTGACTGAGATGTTCAGCGAGCTGAAGATGTTGATCAGCGCCCCGAAAGACATGGAACAGAACATCCGCGACAAGCTATGTGCCGCGATCCAGGACACCAACATGTGCATCGAGCATATGGCGAGCTCTTCGCCGAATGTGTCTGTGATGGGGGCTACGGCGTTGGTGCCGGTGATCTTTGGGGAACGGCTTTATTGGGTGTCCGTTGGTGACTCGCCGCTTTTCCTCTTTCGCGAGGGCAAGCTGGAGCGGTTGAACGAAGATCACTCGATGGCACCTCAGATCGACGAGATGCAAACCAAAGGTTTGATCAATCTCGATGAGGCCAAAAATCATCCGGATCGTAGCGCGCTGACATCCGTGTTGGCGGGCAATGACATACCTAAAATTGATTGTTCCGGCGCGCCTGTGTCGCTTCAGTCAGGCGATATCGTTATCGCGGCGAGTGACGGGCTTGAGTATCTCAGCCCTGAGCGGATCGAAGATGTGCTCGCCGCCTATCAAACACGTCCCAGCACCGAGATCAGCGCCGCCCTGCTGCGTGAAATCGAAGCCTTAGATGACCCCGATCAGGACAATGTATCGCTGTGCCTGATCAAAGTGAAAGGCGAGGAACAGGATCACGCCGCTGTGCCCGATCCGATTGCCGCCGTAACCCGAATTGTTCAGGCCGACCAGGCGTCGCGCCCGTCTTCTGTCACTGTCCTGTCGCGTAAATCGGGCGGTGCGTCGCAAGTTGTGTGTGTTTCCAGGAAGGTAAAGATGTGACGACGGCACAGACCATAGACTATCTGTCCCGGCAATTGGAGGACGTCCTCGACCACGAGGAAGTGTCAGGCCGGTACAAGACCCTCGGTGCTCAGTTGCTGTCGCAGCTGCGCAAACCAATTCAGATATCTTTTGTCGGCTTACCGGGCAGCGGTAAAACCGGGCTGATTAACATGATGCTGAATGGGTTCAGCGTACCATCTTTTGAAGGGCCTGATGTGGTCGAACTGGTTTATGGACCTGAGGCTGCGACATGTTTTGTCCGAAACGGGGAAACTGTACAACGCGAGCTGGGTATTGTCGAAACGGCACCTGATGGCGAAGGACCCTATCATGTGCGCCTTGAACTGCCGGATGAGGGTCTTTTGGTGCAGTCTTTTGCCGAAATCAGATTGCCCAAAGACGGGTCCAGGCAACAGGCATTGCTTGAATATGCCGTGGGCAGCTCGACCATTCTGATCTGGTGTTCGGAGCTGTTTGAGGAGGCCGAGCAGGCGATTTGGTCCGATCTTCCGGAGCATATCAAGGATCACGGTTTTCTTGCGCTGACGATGGCAGACCGGCAAATGATGAAAGGCCGTCTTACAGATCGCATTGCGGAACTGGAAGAATTTGTTTCAGACGAGTTTTTTGGCCTCTACCCGATTGCCACGCTACAGGCCATCACAGCCCGCAGCGAGCCAGGTCCGCAAAATGGCGACATGTGGAAACACAGCGGTGGTGAGGCGCTTTTTGATGCGATCACGCGGCAGGTCTCGCTGGGTCGCGGAGAAGATGTTGATCGTGTAAAGCTCCTGTTGGAACAGCTGGATGTTGAGCCGGAAAACGTGTCGGCTCCGGCCCCTGATAAGGTTGTTGCCAGCGCCGCGCCCAAGCCGATGGGTAAGTTGCAGCCCGATGCCGCCCTAACCAAGCGCGATGCGCTGCAGAAATCGCTAATCCGCCTGACCAAAGGGGCCGAAGACATGTTGCAGGACGTGTCTGGCCTGGAAGGCGATGACTGCAACGATGTGCTTGAAAACTGTCTTGAGACCGTGCGCGACATGTCGGACATGCTGTCTGAGGCGGCAGGTAGCGACCCGTCGCTGACAGAATTGCTCGAAGAGGCACAGGAAGGCGAAAACATGCTTTTGCTCTTCCAGCTTGAGAAAGACGAAGGCGCCGCGGCGGATGCCGTGACGCTTATGTTGCAACTGAAAAAGGAAATAACGGCACACGCGCAAGCGTGACAAAGGATGACCTCCGTAATGCCACCCGCTTGACAGAATTTTGTGGGACAGATGCGATCCCTGCCGCGGATAAAACAATGAATGTAGAAGTTCGAAAAACCGAAACGACCGAGTTGCGCAAGGCCCCGCGCCCCGCCACGTTGAGTGCGGGGCTTGAGCTTTTGGAGCATTTCGCAGAAGACACGAAACGCGTTGACGAAGCCCTGCAAACACTTGCCGCGCTGACCGGCACGAACAGCGCCAAGGCCGTGGCGCGGTTGCGCAAGGAGCTGGCAGAGTTCGAGCCGACCATCACCGTGCTGGGCCAGGTCAAGGCAGGCAAGACCGCGTTGGTCAATGCCATGGCCGGGTGGTCCGATCTTTTGCCGTCGGACGTGAACCCGTGGACCTCTGTTGTCACTTCGTTGCATCTCAAGCCAGGTGAATCCCGGTCTGAAAACGGGGCGTGCTTCAAGTTCATGACCGACGATGAGTGGGAACGCCTGCTCAACAAGGGCGGTCGTATGGGCGAGTTGGCCAGCCGCGCTGGTGCCGAGAGTGAGCTGCAGAAGATCAGTGAGCAGATTGAGATCGTACGCCAGAAAGCCCGGCATCGGTTGGGCAAGAAGTTTGAACTCTTGATCGGGCAAGAGCATGATTATGGCTATTTCGACAAGAACCTGCTGGAGAAATACATCTGCCTCGGCGATGACTTCGATGGCGATGAAGAGGTCAGTGCCGATCAGGAAGAGCAGGGCCGCTTTGCCGAAATCCTGCGGTCTGCCGATCTTTACCTGAACAGCACGACCGTGCCGAGCAACCTGTGCCTGCGCGACACGCCGGGTGTCAACGATACCTTTATGATGCGCGAGCAGATCACGGTGCAGGCTATTCGTGACAGTAAGCTTTGCGTTGTTGTGCTGTCGGCGAACCAGGCACTGAGTTCCGTGGATATGGGCCTTATTCGCCTCATCTCGAACCTCAAATCGCGCAATATCGTGATTTTCGTCAACCGCGTGGATGAGCTTCAAGCCCCTGCGCAGCAGGTGCCAGAAATTGAGCGCAGTATCCGCCAGACTCTGCGTCAGAAACGGGCTCCTGAAAACATCGACATCATTTTTGGCAGCGCCTATTGGGCCAATGCCGTGCTGTCTGGTGATGTGCAGAAGATGCCGCAAGAGCGTATCAAGGCGCTGCTGAAATGGGCCGAAACTGATCGTGATATCAAGTGCAGCGAAACGGAGCCTTTTGAAATTGTTTGGGAATTGTCTGGTCTGCCGTCCTTGTTCCGGGCCTTGTCCGAACGCATTGTCATGGACATCGCCAATCCATTCCTGAGCAAAATCACCACCACAGCTGTGAGCCTCGCCACAGGTCAGCAGGCGGTGTCCAAGGTCCAGCTTGGCGAAGCCAAGGGCACGTCGATGACACCCGAAGAGGCGCTCTTTTCGTTTGACCGGATCGCGGATCAGCACACGCAGGCCCTGCAACGTGACTTGGTTCAGGCAACAGAAGATTATTACGCCCGCGCCGATCGTGCCCATGATCAGTTCATTGAGCGCGCCACACAGTCGCTCATTGCACATCTTGAACAGTGGGGGCCGTCGGATGGCTGGAAGTATGATCCCACAGGGCTTCGGCTTTTGATGCGGTCGGCGTATTCGGTGTTTGGTAAGCGCGCCCAATCCATCGCCGAACAACATTTTGACGCGGCCCTTGCGGATATCGCAGAGATTTACAGCTCTACATACGGGGAAGCTGTGGCAGGTTTTCAACTTGCCGCTCCCGCCGTGCCAAGTACGCCCCCGCCGATTTCTTTGGGTCAAACAATTGCGCTTGATTTCCATGATGGCTGGTGGGTCTCTTGGTGGCAGCGGCTTCGGGGATATGAAACATTTGCCCGCAAGTTCCGTCAGCTCATTGCCGATGAAACCCAGGACTTCATGGCACAGCTGAAAACCATCCAAACCCAGGAAGTACGGGATCAGATCCTGGCCACGCTGCGTCTGTTCCTGGACGATCAGAAAGACATCCTGTCCGACATCGGCAAGGGCACGGATGCCGATGCCAAAGTGCAGAGCCGGATGGGCCGAAGCACGCATGCCACGCAGACAGAAATCCTCGATGATGTGCTGTCTGTTTTGCGCGGTTATGCGGGCTGAGAAAGGAAAAACCAAATGACAGCCATGACCAACATGAGCGAAACCGAGGCACAATCCGAGCGCAAGCCGCGCGTCGCCCTGATGGGGGAGTTCAGTGCGGGCAAAAGCACTTTGCTTAACATGTTGTTGTCACAAGCATCTTTGCCTGTTCGCATCACCGCAACCAGTGTGCCGCCTGTGTGGATCGCCTATGGAGAACCGGCCGCGGCGCGTGTGACCCACGATGATGTTCAAGAAGACCTTCCAGTGGGCGAGATCGCCGATACCTCTCTGGAAGACACCAAGTACATCCGCCTTTGGCTTAAATCAGACGTTTTGGAATTTTGTGATCTGTTTGATCTGCCTGGAATTTCCGACCCGAATATGGATCGCGAGGTTCTGATGGCGGTGTTTGACGAGGTGGATTCAGTGATCTGGTGCACCCATGCCACGCAAGCCTGGCGCCAATCTGAGGCGGCCACTTGGGAAGAGCTTTCGGCGCGCACCAAGGGGCACAACCTTCTGGTGATCACACAATTTGACAAGATCACGTCCGATCGCGACCGGATGCGTCTTTTGTCCCGGGTGGGCAAAGAAACCGAAGGGCAATTCGATGCAATCTTTCCGCTCGCATTGCTCGACGCAACCGAAGCCAAGGACAAAGACGCCTGGATTCAAAGCGGTGCTGCTGCGTTTTGCGAGCATCTGATCGATGATCTGATGAAGCGCGAATTGATTGAAGAGACGCAAGACGCCTTGTCGGAGGATAATGACGGTCTTGCGGAGATCGAGCCGTTGGAAGATCCCAATCGGATCATTCCAAAACGTGTCTCTCGTCCGAAACCCAAGGATGGTGCCGCGCGGGTCCGTCCGCCAGCGGGAGAAACTGGATCGGAACATTCTGATCTGAAAAATGCCGATGCCTGAATGTATTGGGCATAACCGACAGCAGGGGGTCTGCTGATGATGGAGTGGTGGGAATGAATATTGAGCAGGTATTAGACGCAGGGCGCAAGTCGGTCGCGGGATGTTCCGTGGCCGCCTTTGGCGATACCTCCGCGCGTCTGATCCTGCGGGCCAGCCATCGTGAAGGCATTCGCCGCGAATATCTTGATGCGCTGTGTGACCATGCCGCAAGTTGTTTCGATTTGCTGGATGCTACATGGGATGTGCCTGGTCTTGAAGAGGGCGAATGCTCGACGCTCAACGAGGCGGCCATTCTGGCCAAGGGTGAGACAATGGTATTCGTGCGGTCCGATCATTCGCAATCAGAGTTCCTGTGTCTGGTGACAGATGACCCGCAGGCCGCCCCGAAACTTTTTTCTGCAGCGCATCGCGCCTTGCAAAAAATCTCGGCAGTACAGTGATGGCGACCCAGGTGGCAAAGGCAGAGATCATACCAAAGGAACGGCCCGCACTAGACCGGGCCCTGAAACGGTTGGCTCGACCCGAACGGTTGATCTATGGCGCGCCCATAATGGCCGGAACAGGCAAACATGATCTTCTCTGCGCGGTTTTGCGCGAAATCGATGAGACGATCCTGCCGCGCGAGATCATCATAGAATGTCAGGTCTTTGGCACCATGCGGCTCAGCGTGTCCAACCGCCGTTTGGCTGCTATTCGATTTGATCATGACGTGGATCAAACACCGATGGTCGAGGCCGAAGACAGCCAGGACATGGCCAAGCAGTTTGCCCAGATCCTGACGCAGGCGTTCGACACAAGCAAAGAGGCACGTATCGTCCGCCCCCGGCGTCTTCCACCGGGGACAAGCTTTAACATGTCGTGTTCGTGTCAAAGCCTGGCAGATGCGGCTGGTATCGAGGATTTTCGGCTAGCGCCTGCAGTGGAGGAAGCGCGGTTTGATGATGTAATCCAAGGGGTTGCCAGGGCTTTGGTGAAAACCAATGGGGACTTGGCTAGCTACGCAACGACCGGATCACAAGGCGAGGTGGACTTGTTAAAGGAGTTCCACAGCAATTTCCAAAACGGCCACAGCGCGCGTGGACATGCGCGGCGTCTGAACCTTGATGAACCTCAATGTCTGATGGTGCCTTTGGCCAACGCAAGGACCATCGTCCTGACCGTGGGCGAGGAAGGTCACATGTTGGCTTTGGTCCCCAACGAAGATACGCCGCGTTTGACACAAGCATGGCACGCAGAGCGCAACGCCCTCACCACCAGCTGATTTCAAACCGGGCGATGCGCATTTTGACGCAGCTTGGCTCATTTACACATCCGTACAGGCATCCCCTTCGTATTTGTTTACGGAGGATAAAATGGCGAAGTCTTTTACAGGCGAAACGCTTTTGATTGTCGAAAATGACGACGTGTTTCGCGAGCAGTTGACCAAAGTGATGCGCAATCGGGGCTTTGACACCGTTGCGGCCTCAGGGCTTGAAGAGGCAAAGGCGGCCATCATGACGCGCGCGCCTGCGTTTGCGGTCATCGATTTGCATCTGGATGACGGTTCGGGGCTGGAAGTCATTGAAGAGCTCAAAATGTACTCAGCCGAAGCACGTGCGGTGATCCTGACTGGATATGGGAACACGCCTACGGCCGTTGCGGCAGTGAAGCTCGGTGCAGTTGACTACCTCGCCAAACCTGCAGATGCCGATGAGATCATCGATGCGCTCTTGGCGGCTGATGGGGTCATGCCACCTGCTCCGGAAAACCCGATCTCGCCCGAAGAGGCCAAGCGCGTGCATATCGAGCGGTTTTTGGAACGGACCGATGGCAACATCACAAAGACAGCCCGCCTTTTGAAAATGCATCGCCGCACACTACAACGTATTTTGAAACGCACACCAGATATCGGACAGGACAGTGGCTGAGGCACGGAAACAATCCGCGTGTGATCTGACCGTGTATTTTGACGGGAGCTGCCCGCTATGCCGTGCGGAAATTGATTATTTTCAAAATCGCACGACACACGGGGCCGTTCATTTTGAAGACGTGTCGAAGCCTGATGCCAATCTCGCGCATGGGTTGGATCGGACACAGACGATGAAGCGGTTTCATGTGCGACGCAGTGACGGCGTGGTTTTCTCCGGTGCCGCTGGTTTTGCCGAGATGTGGGCACGGGCGCCGGGATGGCGATGGTTTGCACGCCTGGCGCATGTTCCGGGTGTGCTTTGGGTCATGGAACGCGGCTATCGCGGGTTTTTGGTTTTGCGTCCTTTGCTCATCCGCGTTTTAAGCACGGTTTTGCGGCGCAAAACGCAATCTGCAAAGGTTCCGGACGCATGACGAAGATGTCTCCTGAACAGCGCGGCATTGCCATTCCCATCGGCCGTTTCAATCGTCTGGCGCGACTTGGCGGTGTGACCACAGCCGTGGCAGGCAATGTGGCAGCCAAAGGTGGGTTCGAGCTGTTGCGCGGGCGCAAGCCGAGGATTTCCGATCTTCTGCTAACGCCGGGCAATGTCTCACGCATCGCGGAGCAACTGGCGCGCATGCGTGGAGCGGCGATGAAGGCCGGGCAGCTCTTGTCGATGGAGACCGCGGATATGCTGCCGCCGGAGTTGGCGCAGATCATGGGGCGTCTACGGGGTGAGGCGCATTTCATGCCGCCATCACAACTCAAGAAAGTGCTCACGGCCAACTGGGGACCGGATTTTCTGAAAACCTTCAAGCGCTTCGATGTTCATCCCATTGCCGCGGCCTCAATTGGACAGGTGCACCGCGCGCAGACCAAAGACGGGCGCGATCTGGCGATCAAGGTGCAGTATCCCGGTGTGCGCGACAGCATCGATAGCGACATGCGCAATTTGGGGATGATTTTGCGCGCGTCGGGAATGTTGCCAAAGGGTTTTGATCTTGACCGATTGCTTGCGGACGGGACGGAACAACTGCGCGAGGAAACGGATTACAGTCGCGAGGCCGAAGCGCTCGAACGGTTCGCCGTGCATCTGCAGGACCATACAGTCTTCAAACTGCCATCTGTGCATAAAGACCTGAGCACAAAAGATATTCTTGTGATGGATTATCTCGAAGGTGAGGCCATTGAAGAGCTGGAGAGCACCGGTCAGGCAGTGCGGGATCGGGTGTCGACAGAGCTGATTTCGCTCACCTTGCGTGAGGCGTTTGAGCTGCGCGACATGCAGACCGATCCGAATTTCGCCAACTACCGGTATGCGCCGGGGACCGGCCAAATCATTCTGTTGGACTTTGGTGCGACACGACAGTTCAGCCGAGCGCTGTCTGCCGATTACTTGGCTTTGTTTCAGGCGGCGGTTGCGTCTGACAACGAGGCGGCCTTTGCCAAGATGGTTGAGATCGGGCTTGTGGGGGCGGATATGTCCGCGTCTGATCGCGCGCATATTCTACGACTTTTTGATATCGCGGCAGAGCCGCTACGCGCTGGCGGGGTGCTGGATTTCGGCACCTGCGGGCTTTTGGTGCATTTGCGACGCGAGGGGTTGGTTCTGGCCGAAGAGCAGGTGTCTATTCATGCACCACCCACCGATACGCTGCTCTTTCAGCGTAAAGTGCTGGGCTGTTATCTACTGGCCGAGCGTTTGCGTGCGCGGGTTGATCTTACTCCGCTTATCGCGCGTTACTGTGCGGCTTAGACCGCCTGCATTTTTCCGAACAGAAGCGCACCTCATCCCAAACCTTGGCCCATTTCTTGCGCCAGGTGAATGGTCGCCCACAGGTGGCGCAGTGTTTCTGAGGCAAATCGGGTTTCTTACGCGTTTTCATGCGGCGTCATCCCCAAGAGGCAGACTAAGCTGGCGGGTGTTCGTTTTCTTTCGCCCGCGTTGCCCGCGATTGGGAATGCCGCTTTTGCGGCTGCCGTGTTTGGTTTGAATGGCAACTGCCATGGTTTTGTATTCGACTCCACGCCGGATGGCCCAAACCTTGTCTCGTGCCTCACGTGCGGCTGTGAGGTGATCCACGATGGGGTGAGGATAACGCTTGCCGAGGACAGAGCCTGCATTCTCGGACTTCCACGGCTCGTGTAGATACGCGTTGGAAATGTGCGCCAGTTCCGGAACCCAGCGGCGGGTGAAGCTGCCATCAGGATCCTGATCAAACCCTTGTTTGACGGGGTTATAGACCCGCACCGTGTTGATGCCCGTGGTGCCCGACTGCATTTGCGCCTGGCTCCAGTGAATACCCGGTTCATAATCGGTGAACATCCGTGCCAGATGTAGGCCGGGTGCGCGCCAATCGAGCCAGAGGTGATAGCTGGCCGTGGCCATCACCATGGCGCGCATTCGGAAATTGAGCCAGCCGGTAGCGGCCAGGCACCGCATGCAAGCATCAAGGAACGGCAGGCCAGTTTCGCCCTTTTGCCACGCTTCAAGTCGCGTCGCATCGGGCGTAGAAGGGCGAAGGCCATCATAGGCCGGGTGCAGATTGCGGTTCTCCAGACTGGGTGCATCTTCCAGCTTTTGCATGAAGTGGCAGTGCCAGTGCAGTCGGCCATTGAAAGAGTTCATTGAGCCGCGCCATAGCTTCGTCTGAGGTCCGCCTATGGTTTTCAGTCGAACCTGCCGCGCCCATGTGGCTTGCGCCGCCTCTCGCATGGACAGCGTACCCCAAGCCAGATGCGGAGAAAGGCGGGAGCAGGATGTGGCACCTTTCGACGGAGAGGACATGTCGCTGCGGTAGGTCTCGCCACGCTTTGTCAGAAAGCTTTCGAGTGTTGAGAGCGCGGCACGTCGCCCGCCTGTTTGCCGCTCCGGGCAAGGATCGGGCACGAGGCCAAGATCGGTAGCAGACGGGATATGCTCATGATCTGCGGAAACCGGCTCGAGGTGGGGCGGTGTAGTCACTGGTTCGCTCATGAAGCTGTCCCAGTTTTTGGCCCATCCATTGCGAGAGCCGAGCTTGCGGACGACCCCATGATTGCGCAGCTCGTGCCAGGGCAAGCCTTGCGCCCGACACCATGCGGCGACCCTCTTATCCCTTTGAAAGGTCCAGTCATTCCCGGTTTCTTCATGCGACCAAAGGGTGGATACACCATGCGTGTCGTGAAGGATCTGCAAGACATCCACCACCTCACCGATACGGATCACCAAAGGCTGACCCAACTGAGCGAGAGACGCGCTAAGCTTGGTCAAGCATTCGGTAATAAACGCCCATTGCCGAGCGGACATGTCGGGCTCTTGCCAGAGCGCTGGCTCAACGATGTAAAGCGGCAGGACAGGGCCAGCCTTGGCCGCCTGAGCCAGGGCGCGGTGGTCATCGACCCTCAGATCGCGTTTGAACCAGACAACTTGCATAAAAAAACCTGTGACACCTTTAAGGGTGTCACAGGACCTAGCGCGCTTTGTGACCTTGGCAGCGTCTTCTCCCGTAAAAAAGACGCTGCCGCTCCTCCCTCGCCGCTAGAAATCGACTTCGATGGCTTTGCCCTGCGCGACGGCCATATCCACAACGCTTGCGGCGACCGCGAGATCCTGAAGACCCACTCCAGTTCCATCGAAAAGCGTGATCTGATCCGCGCTTTCGCGTCCTGGATGGGTGCCGTTGATCACCGCGCCGATCTGGTGCACGTCTCCTTCGGAGATCAGGCCCTGACCCACCGCGTGCTGTGCTTCGCCGATGCTGATGGACTGCGCGACTTCGTCGGTGAACACCGTGGCCTTTTGCAAGAGGGCCGGTTCCACCTCTTGCTTGCCAATGGTGTCTGTTCCCATGCAGGCCACATGCGTGCCTGGGCTGACGTGATCGGCCATTAGGCTGGCGTTGAAGGAAGAGGTGATCGAGATGATCACATCCGCCTCGGTCATGCCGCTTAGCTCAACCGCTTCAAAGGGTAGACCCGCCTCGGTCGCGACCTTTTCAATGTTGGGCAGCATGTCAGGGTGGTAGTTCCAGCCAATGACTTTCTCAAAGGGGCGCTGTTCCAATGCCTGACGCAGTTGGAATGTGGCCTGATGACCTGCGCCAACCATGCCGATCACCTTGGCGTCTTCCCGTGCGAGATGCTTGATTGAGACGGATGAAGCGGCGGCGGTCCGTAGCGCGGTCAGAAGATTGCCGCCCACCATTGCTTTGGCCTTGCCCGTATCCGGATCAAACAGGAACACGGTAGATTGGTGATTGATGATGCCCTTGGTTTCAAGGTTGTTGGGCCAATAACCGCCTGCTTTCAGTCCAAGGGTTAAGCCCGCCCGGTCGAATCCGCCCTTGAAGCCATAGAGCGCATCTTCGTGGCCAATCGCTTCGCGCACCACGGGGAAGTTGTAGGCGTCACCCGCCGCCATCGCGCCGAATATCTTTTCCACCGCATCAAAGGCAGCTTCGCGTGTCATAAGGTCCGCGATTTCGCGTTCGGGTACTATGATCATGGTCTTTCCTTGCAAAAACCCGAGGTCAGCAGCGCCGACCCCGGGTCGTTATTTGTATTGATATGCTTAGTACGC
Source organism: Roseovarius sp. S88 (assembly GCF_037023735.1). Classification (GTDB taxonomy): domain Bacteria; phylum Pseudomonadota; class Alphaproteobacteria; order Rhodobacterales; family Rhodobacteraceae; genus Roseovarius; species Roseovarius phycicola. Next base: position 1,079,763 of record NZ_CP146069.1, read on the forward strand.
GCGGCCGCGGGCCGAGACGGGCCAGACGGTTTCAACCTGACCACCGCGCACACCGACATACCAGTCATGTACGTTGCAGGTTGGGTCGCAATGACCTGGCACGAGCTTGAGCTTGTCATTGACCTTGAGTGCACCGCTTGGGTCTGCGACAACGCCATGTTCGTCCGAGCATTTCACGTACTCAACGTCATCGCGCCCGAAGATGAAGGGCAGGCCACTGTCGACGGATTGCGCCTTGAGCCCTGCATCCACAATAGCCTTGTCGGCTTTGGCGTGGCTCATCACAGACGTCAGGATGAAGAGCGCGTTTTCCCATTCGCCCTGGTCAATCCGCTTGCCGTCTTTGTCCAGGATGCGGCCATAGTCGGCATCCATGAAGGCGTACGACCCGCACTGCAACTCGTTGTAAACACCGGATGTGCTTTCGAAATAATATGACCCGGTGCCACCACCGCCAACGATGTCACACTCCAACCCATCGGATTTGAGCGTATCGACCGCGTCTTTGACTTGCGCCACGGCGATGTCGATCTTGGCCTTGCGATCTTCATAATTGTCCATGTGCTGCATCGCGCCCTGATAGGCCTGGATGCCTGCGAATTTCAGACCGGGAGCCGCGTCAATCGCCTTGGCGATCTCAACAACCTCGGGCGTGGTGGTCACACCACACCGACCTGCACCGCAGTCGATTTCAACCAGACATTCGATCTCGGTGCCATGCTTGGTCGCAGCAGCGGACAAATCAGCGATATTTTCCAAATCGTCGACACAGCAAATTGTGCGTGCCCCGAGTTTTGGCATGCGGGCCAGACGATCAATCTTGGCCGGATCGCGGACCTGATTTGAGACCAGCACGTCCTTAATTCCGCCGCGGGCAAAGACCTCGGCCTCGCTCACCTTTTGACAGCACACGCCACAGGCCCCGCCCAGTTCAACCTGCATCTTGGCCACATCCACAGATTTGTGCATTTTGCCATGCACCCGGTGGCGCATGCCATGCGCCTTGGCATAGTCGCCCATTTTCTTGACGTTGCGCTCCAGCGCATCGAGGTCGAGCACAAGGCAAGGTGTTTGAATTTCGGTTTCAGCCATCCCGGGCAGGGCAGGGATGTCAAAGCCAACTTCGTATTGGTCGAGGGTCAGGTTATCTTTCATTGGGTCTCTCCCGAATTATCAAAGTGCGCCAGTCGTATCTGGCCTGGATGGGTTGGGTGTTTGGCTCTCACGAATTCAGCCAAGGCAACAGGTCGAGATCGACATTGCCGCCGGTGATGACCACGCCGACGCGTTTGCCTGCGAAGCGCTCTTTGTTCTTGATGATTGTCGCCAGGGGGACGGCGCAGCTGGCCTCCATGACAATTTTCATCCGCTTCCACGTCAGCTTCATCGCATCCACGATTTCGTCCTCCGACGCGGTCAGAATGTCAGTCACGTGGTTGGACACGAAATGCCAGGTCAACTCTTTGAGGGGTACTTTCAACCCGTCTGCAATCGTGTCGGGTGCGTCATCCGCAATGATGTGCCCGGCCTTGAAGCTTCGATAGGCATCGTCGGCCTGTTCCGGTTCGGCGGCAATAATTTGCGTCTCGGGTGCAATATTGCTCAGCGTGAGGCATGTCCCGGAGATCATCCCACCGCCGCCGATTGGTGCCACAACGATGTCGAGGCCATCGGTTTGCTCCATCAATTCGCGTGAGCAAGTGCCTTGGCCCGCGATCACGCGTGGATCATTATAGGGGTGCACGAAGTTGCCCCCGGTTTTGGCCTGCACTTCAGCGAAAACTTTCTCGCGGCTTGTAGTTGACGGTTCACACTCCGTGATCGTCCCACCATAACCGCGCACCGCGTCTTTCTTGGCTTGCGGGGCCGTACGGGGCATGACCACGTTGCATGGAATTCCTCTGCGACCGGCCGCGTAGCTGAGCGATAAAGCGTGGTTGCCGGAGGAATGTGTGCACACGCCCTTGGCCGCGTCTTCGTCGGACAATCCAAAGACCGCGTTGCTGGCGCCGCGCACTTTGAACGCCCCAGCCTTTTGAAAGTTTTCGCATTTGAAGAACAGTTGCGCGCCAGTCAACTCGTTTAGGTAAGACGACGTCAGAACCGGAGTGCGATGGATGTAAGGCGCTATCCGTTCATGTGCAGCCAACATGTCTTCGAATGTGGGAACGTAGAAATCCAGAGCGTCCTTCATCATGCTGCATCCTTGTGCTGAATCTCGTTTTTGGCGCGGAAGTGTTCCTGTGCCGCGGCAACACCAGAACCAAGTTCGATGTCGAGTCCGAGGTCTTTCATGCACATCTCGGCAGTGCCAATACCACTCAGGGTCATAACGTCTGTGAGACTGCCGAGGTGACCGATGCGGAATACTTTGCCCGCGACTTCGCCCAGGCCCACGCCAAAGGCGACGCCATATGTATTGGCGGCATGTGTCACAATATCCGTCGCGTTGAAGCCTTCTGGCGTACGAATGGCGCTGACCGTGTCAGAGTAAACGTCCGGCGATGCAGCACAGAGCGGCATGTTCCAGGCGGACACTGCGGCGCGCACACCGCCGGCAATGCGGTGGTGTCGGGCAAACACGTTGTCGAGACCTTCATCGAGCAGCATTTTGCATGCCTCATTGAGCCCCTGCATCAAACCGACAACCGGCGTGAAGGGGTATCCGTTATTGGCATAACTGGTCCGCATGTCTTGAATGTCAAAGAATGTGCGGGGCAACATGGCAGTTTGTGTCATCGCCATCGCCTTGGGGCTGAAGCCGACGATGGCCAACCCGGCAGGCAGCATAAACCCTTTCTGCGATCCGGTAACGGCGATGTCGACGCCCCATTCATCAAATCGGAAATCCATCGAGCCAATAGAGGAGACGCCGTCAACATACAGCAGCGCTGGGTGTTTCGCGGCATCAAGTGCGGCACGAATTGCAGCGATGTCCGAGCGCACACCGGTGGCGGTTTCATTATGGGTGGCCAGTACCACCTTGATCTTGTGGTTTGTATCGGCGGTCAGCGCCTCTTCGAAGCGGTCCGCCGGAATACCTTCACCCCATGGTGTCTCAATCACATGAACGTTCAGACCGTGCCGGGTGCACATATCGATCCACCGATGCGAGAACATGCCATTGCGCGCGGCGAGCACAGTGTCGCCTGGGCTGAGTGTATTTGTGAGTGCGGTTTCCCAGCCGCCAGTGCCAGTCGAGGGCAGGATGAACACCTCTGCATCTGCACTTTTCAAAACCTGTCGCACGCCATCGCGGGCTGGATGCAAAATATCTGCAAACAAAGATGACCGATGATCGATCGTGGGCATATCGCATGCTTTGCGCAGGTGTTCAGGAATATTGGTCGGGCCGGGAATGAATACGGGATTTTGAAAACTCATTGTCGCCTCCTCAAGCAATCTGCGGTCAACTTATATGACCAATCTTCTCTTGAAAATTTTTTTGAAATAGTTTTTCATATTGGGTAGAATAGAAAAAAATGCGAAAATACAGCAGGTTGTATTTTTCATTATTTGAAAAACTTTTTCAAAAAAGGTGAGGCATGAATGATCAAGCTAGTTCGAGCCCGATTCTCCGCCGGGCGCGGGGTCGTCCAAGAGGGTGGGACGACAAGACAGAGCAAAACACCATCAAGTCCCTGGACCGTGCCATGGAGGTGTTTGAATTCCTAAGCGAGGATCAGGGCAAGGCGTTGTCGACACTCGCCGCCGATACAGACCAGTCGCCTGCGACACTCTACAGAATTCTGACCACGCTGGAAGGACGAGGATTGGTCGAGTTCGACGCAGAAAGCCAAGTTTGGTATATCGGCGCCCGCGCCTTTGTCATCGGAGCGCGCTTCCTTCGCCGCACCAGCCTGGTGGAACGCGCGCGGCCTATATTGCGCAAACTGATGGAGCGCACAGGAGAGACGGCGAACCTGGGCATTCAAAAAGGCGCGGATGTGCTTTTCCTGAGCCAGGTCGAGACCCATGCAAGCATTCGCGCCTTCTTCCCCCCGGAACGCTTTCGCCGATGCATTCTTCGGGTATTGGCAAGGCGCTTTTGGCTGAGATGGATGATGATCGGCTGACACGGACATTGACGGATCGCTCGCTGGAACCGTTCACGCCACACACGATTACAACGATGGACGCCTTGCGCATCGATCTGGCGGAAACGCGCGCGCGCGGGTATTCCATCGACGGCGAAGAGCGCAATCTTGGCATGCGATGTATCGCAGCGCCGGTGTTTGACATGACGCAAGAGGCCGTCGCGGGGATTTCGGTGTCGGGGCCGACAACCCGAGTGGACCTGCCGAGCACTTCAGAGCTGAGCGCGGCGGTAAAAGATGCCGCAAGAGAGTTGTCTTACGCGGTGGGTGGTGAAGTGGCGCCGCGTTGAGATGACTTTTGATCAGGCCGGATCGTCGCTGGCCTGTGGCACTTCCCAGTGTTCCCCCATGGCCATAATGCAGGAGGTGCCGTTGGTGTAAGTCTGGACGAGGGTCCAGTCCCGGCTGTCGCGTTCGACCCATATCTCGATGACGGAGTCCGGACCACGAAGCCCATATCCAAGTATATCCGCGCCGACTGCGCCAAATAGCTGTTTTTCAAGCCGAGCGGTGTCTTCGCAGACCGTATCGATCAGTTGTGCCTGGCTTGTCTGTGGAAAAAGGGCAAGTGCCCCCAGAATGATGGCCTTTTTCATATCGTCCCCAGTGCTACCCCACTCGCAGTGTAACACACTTATGACGGGATTAGGCCATCGCTAATTCCGCGCAATTCGGAAACACTGTGGTGACAGATTCTGGCCGATTAGGGCTATGCGAAATTTAGGCATAAAATCAGGTGTTTGAGGGGGTGTAATAGATCTGTTGCTTTGTTTCGCATGCCTGCTTTTCAGGTCGTATCGCCAACTGGGCTCAAAAATCGGTCTCCAGCTGAGATGCGAGGGCGGTTTTCGCGGTGTCGGCGATCAGAAATTCCACACCGCATCGATTGCTTGCAAGCCAGCTGGTTTTGCAAGCAAACCGCCCAAACCCGTCTATGACAAGGTCATATCCAACCTCTGGCACCTGGCGCAAAATAAAGGATGCGATCTCTAGGCAGGCTCCACCACCTGACAGGTTGACAACGCGCACTGTAAATTCAGCTGCCGGAGAGGACAGCCTGGCTTCCAATTTGACGTCGTGGCGCACAAACTGACGTTTGCTGTACCAGCTCATCGTAAAGGCCATATCACGCGTTTTTCGGATATTTGCGGTGCCCATTCGGACATCCGGGATATCAAAATCCATCAAATGTTCCAGTGGCTGGTTTGGCATGGGGGACGGGAATTTCGTCGTCCGAATGCAAACTGCTGAGCCAGTCTTCGACCACGTTAGGCCGTTCGACTGATGTTTCTGCCGCGTGAACAGGTGGAAGGGACACGCCTTGTGCTGCGGGTGTTTTGAAACGCTGTAGATTTCCAACCAACGCAATTGATTTTTCGCTGAGCGTCACAGCCGCGGCATTGGTTTCCTGGGCGATGGCCGCATTTTGTTGTGTGACGGTATCCAGCTGACCAACACCGCTGTTGATCTCTGAAAGCCCCGTTGCCTGTTCACGCGCCGCGCCTGCGATTTCCGAGACATAGCCCTGAAGTTCCACGGTCATGGTCAAGATGTTTTCAAGCTTTTCTCCAGTGGAGTTGACGAGTTTGCTTCCCGTTTCGACATGAGAAGAGCTCTCGGTGATCAGGGCTTTGATCTCTCGCGCCGAGTCTGATGCTTTCTGAGCAAGTGAGCGCACTTCGGACGCAACAACAGCAAACCCTTTACCAGCATCACCCGCTCTGGCCGCTTCAACACCGGCATTCAATGCCAGCAGGTTTGTCTGAAACGCGATGTCGTCAATGACGCCAATGATCCGACTGACATTGTCGCTGCTTTTTTCAATCGCCTGTACGGCGCTGACCGCGTCCCTGACGATTTGAGCACCACTTTCCGCGGCCTCACGACTGTTTTGTCCTGCGAGTTCCGCTTGTGACGCACGTTCACTGGTTTGCTGTACGCTTTCGGTCAGCTCATTCAACGCAGCCGCAGATTGCTCAAGCGTCGCCGCTTGCGTCTCGGCGCGCGACGCCATATTCCCTGCGGCTTGATCGATTTCCGCCGCACCCGAACTGACCCCGACGGCCACCTCATTCAATGCCGTGACCATTTGGCCAAATTCATCCAGCACTTGATTGTATGAAACCCGCAGGCCGTCGTAGCCCTGCGGAAAGGGGTCGTCCTTGGGGCTTGCAATGTGTTGCGACAAGTCGCCAGCCGCCAAACGCTCCAGTCCCTTGGAAATCTCCGATACGACACGTGCTTGCTCTTTTGCCAGCGTTTCAGCGCGCATCGCGTCCTCTTTTTGCTGCTGCGCTTGGGTTTGACGCATTGCGTCGGACGTCCTTAGGTTTTCCCCAAACGCCCTGATGCACCGCGCAATGCTGCCGATTTGGTCAACGCGTTCCGCATGTGGAACCACGGTGTCATATGCGCCATCCGCAATGGCCTGGATCGCTGTCTCTACGCTAGATACCGGACGCAAAACCAATGGAACCACCCATAGAATAACGACCAGGGCCAGTCCAAAAACAAGTAAGGTTACACCCACGCTCAACATGACGCGGTCCCAAAGCATTTCTGTCAGCCGCGTTTTTGGGAAGACGACTTCCAGCGCGCCCACGACAAGGCCATTTGCGCCATGAATGGGCAAAAGTTTGGCCAGATAGGTGGTCCCGGACAAGAGCAGCTCTGTTCGAAGTGTCTCTCCTTTCATCAATTGTGCGCTGACGTCCGCAGGCAGCTGTGTGCTCAAAAGCCGGTTTCCGGACGCATCTTTTAACGTAGTTGAATGGCGAGAAAAGCGATCCGATCCGATGTCGCGCTTGAGCACAGATAGATTGCCAAAAGTTTGTTCCGTCGAATTATCGACTATCGAATGGGTCTGAAAGGACGGGATCACATCCCACTCAACATGATCGACAAGACCAATGTCAGTTTCCCGGCTTGAAAATCCCGAGGATGCGTAATTGGTGCGAAGGTCGAACGCCAACACATTGACACTTACGTCCTGGCTGGTGTGAATTTCATGCATCATCGCGCTTCGAGCGCTCATCGTCAACGCGGATGCGACGGCCAAAACGGATATGAATACCGCCCCGGCAGTTAATGCAATAAGTTGAAATTTCAGAGTTTTCTTTTTGAACATGTCGTGCCCTTCGAACCGGGTGTTGGTTACCTAAGGGGAATGGCACAAAACACTTACACAAGTGTTAGCGACACTTCGAACCGCATCGAAAGTTTAAAACAATTCCACAGAGCTGCTATCGGTAACAGGTGATGTTACGGCCGGGCGCGCACGGTCCAGTTCCATCGGGGTCGCATCAAAGCTGACGGACATTGATCGCCCTGTTGTTGGCGAAAATCGTAAACGCCGCCCGCTGCCTCCCCCCAAATCTTGATATGTGAGGCGAAACCCTTCGTTGCGCGTAAAATCGCACGCAAATTTGGCGTTTTGATCTCCAATATTGCTCAGCCCCTTGACCACTTTCGCCCCTCCAAACAACTGTACTTCAATGCGGTTGCGCTGCGCGCCAAGACGCAGCATGGCATTGATCAGCTGTTCCATGGAATGTGCACCATACTTGATGTTGCGGCTGGCCTTGGGGTCCGTGCCGGGAAGCAAAAAGTGGTTCATTCCCCCCACACGTGTCACCGGATCATGCAGACACGCAGCCACACATGACCCCAGGACCGTTGCAATGACCTCACCGGGTTTGTCCGACACGTAAAACTGGCCCTGGATAATATGCTTTGTCGATTCAGCGGGCAACACGCGACAACATGCTTTCCGATTTGACCGCCGCATTTAGCACTGCGGTCCCAATTTTTCGGAGGGGAAGCATTTCGCAGACACTACCCAATTCCTGGGCCGCGCGCGGCATGCCGTAGACCGCACAGCTTTCGCGATCTTGGGCAATTGTCCAACCGCCGGCGGCTTTTATGTGTTGCATCCCCTTGGCTCCATCCTTGCCCATCCCAGTCAGCAAGACCGCAACAAGATCCGGAGCAAGAGCAACGGCGGATTTGAACAAGACATCAACCGATGGCCGGTGACCGCATTCCGGCGCGTGCGCGCGCAGTCGGCATCTCTGCCCCGACGCGGTAATCGAAAGGTGCTCGGCGTTTCCTGGGGCAAGATAGACGTGGCCGGGCACCAATTCTGCATTCGCCCAAGCCGGAGCGACCCGTGCCGCACAATGACGGTTCAACCTTTGGGCAAGGCCATTTAGGAAACTGCCGTTGATATGTTGCACGACAAGCGTCGGTGGGCACAACACAGGGTAGGTCGACAGAACCGATAGCAGCGCTTCTATCCCACCTGTTGAGGCCCCAATGACCACTGGCTTCCAAACCGTAGCGTCGCAAAATTCCGCATGCGAAGGACCAGTCGTGCTGATCGTGGAGGGCGCGATGTTGAACCTTTGCCGAAGAAAGGCATCAATACCGCCAGCTGCGTTGATGGTTGTTCTATCGGCCCATCCGCCTGAACGAATTTGATGGGCTGTGTCTGCCAGGACAAGGCTCTGAACTCCAAGCATCTCAAGCATAGCGGCAAACATCGGGAAGTCGTTTTGCTTTAGAAACTGTGCGTCATAAACAACGAGATCTGGTTGTTGCTCTTCCGTCATCCGGTATGCGTCAGTCAAGTCGTGCACGCATCCCAGGAACGTCAATCCCGAATTGGGCAACCGTGAGATTGGGACGTTCACGCGCGGAGCGGATTTATGCTCCACAAGTAACACCGTAAAAGCGCGTGAAGATGACAATGGCATATGATCGAGCTTTTCGTAAGGACATCACATCGGGGAACCCCCGCGCACTCCACTAGCGCCCGGTGTCTTAAGAAAGCGATAATCACAGGAACAAGTTTCCTTTGCGACGCACGAAAAAGCAGTTTGTGATTAAGTATTTGTTTCCATTTCACCGATAACCATCCGGCATCTTTGAGGTTCGTGGCACGGCTGTTCCAAATCAGCGAACTTCATCAAGCTCATTTCCGCCGGGGGCTGTATGCACACAGTTTTTTCGATCTTTGCCGATCTGGGCCAAACGCCGAAGGAAACACCAGCTGCGGTCAAGTCAAGATCGGCTGAGTTGTCCTCCCTCTCGACAGACAAGGATCATCAACCGAGGCACGGGTCGCAAGGTATAAGGATCGGGTAACGCATTGGCGCACGCGCAGAACAAACCTTTACCAAAGACGACCAGATTTCAACCGGTTCGGAAATTTGTGTTTCGCAGAAACAAGGGGTCAATGATGACCGATGACGTAGTCCTGCCATCGCGCCTTGATGGTCCCGAAGCTCAAACTCTGGTGCAAACTCTCAACGCGCGGCGTGGCACAGCAATCCACATTGAAGGGTCCGATGTAAAATTTTGCGGGGCACTAGGGCTGCAGGTGTTGGTGGCTGCCCAAAAGCAGTGGCGCGCCGATGGCCATGCGCTCACTCTTAACGCGAGTCCAGATCTTTTGTCTTGTTGCACGACCTTGGGGGTTGATTTCAAAGAACTGGATTTGCTGCCAGACACGGGAGAATTGGCATGACTTTACGTGTTTTGGCCATCGACGATTCCAGAACTATGCGAAATCTTTTGGGCGCAACCTTGCGAGATGCGGGATATGAGGTCGATCTGGCAGAAGATGGCGAAGACGGTTTGCGCCACCTGGACAGTTTTGATCCTGACGTCGTGATCACCGATGTAAACATGCCGGTGTTGGATGGCTTTGGGTTCATTGAAGCCGCACGTGCCCGACCATGCGACCGTGTTGTCCCGATTTTGGTTCTTACGACAGAAACAGCCCCAGAAATGAAGGCCAGAGCACGCTCGGTCGGAGCAACCGGATGGATCGCCAAACCCTTTGATGAAGAGAAACTTGTGTGGGCGATTGAACGTGTTGCCGCGACCGGAGGCTCGGCATGACAGGCGCCAACACGGAAGATTTTCGCGCTTCATTTTTTGAAGAGTGCGAAGAGCTTTTGGAAGCCATGCAAGATGGTTTTGACCAGATGGCTGTGGACCTGCATGACAGCGAGACGATGCATGCGATTTTCCGGGCGGTGCACTCCATCAAAGGGGGAGCGGGAGCTTTTGGTCTTGATGATCTGGTTGCCTTTGCGCACCACTTTGAGACGTCGCTTGATACGGTCCGGTCCGGCACGATTGAGGCAGATGCCAACCTGCTGGAGCTGTTTCGGCAATGCGGTGATCATCTTTCGGATCTGGTCGCTGCGTCACGGCAAGGAGACATGCTTGACCCACGAGCGTCAGACGCTTTGCGGACAAGCTTGGACACCGCAACGGGCGCTGATCCAGATGCCGATGATGATGACATGCCGGAATTTGAGCCCATCGCCTTGAATCTTGATCTTGGCGATGTGAGCCCTGTGGATGATCCGTCTGACAAGGGATTTGAGATTGCATTCAAGGCGGAACCGGACCTGTTTGCGTCAGGAAACGAACCCTTGGTTTTGTTCCAGGCGCTGGAACGGTTGGGCGCTCTGAAGGTGACTGCGGATGTCGATCAGGTTGCGCCATTGGATACGCTTGACCAAGAGAGCTGCGCGATAGGGTGGACACTTCACCTTGTGACCGACGCGTCTGAAGCGGCAGTGCGTGATGCCTTTGAATTCGTTGAAGGCTTCTGCACACTCATGGTGATGCCGATAGGTGAACCAGAGGCCCCAATATCCCCTTTGTCAGCCGACGACATCCCATCTCTAGGCGATGTGATGAACCTCCAGAGTCCTCAGCATGAGGCACCAAAAGAGGCAGTACAGGAGCCTGTGCCAAAACCAGAGCCAAAAACCAAAGCCGACACGCCCAAAATGGCTGGCACAATTCGCGTGGATCTCAACAAGGTGGATAAGCTGATTAACCTGGTCGGCGAACTTGTGATCAAGGAAGCGATGCTGTCGCAATCCATCATCGAAATTGATCCGCCTGCCGGGAGCAATGTTGCCGAAGGTTTGGACAGTCTCAAACAAATCGCAAGTGAGATCCAGGAAGGCGTGATGGCCATTCGTGCCCAACCCGTCAAACCCATGTTTCAACGCATGTCACGTATCGTGCGCGAAGCAGCGGCAGCCACATCAAAACGCGTGCGCTTTGAGACTGTCGGAGAATACACCGAAGTTGACAAAACCGTTGTTGAACGCCTGGTTGATCCGCTGACTCACATGATCCGAAACGCCATAGACCATGGTCTTGAAGGTCCCGAAGATCGCGCCGCCAAGGGCAAACCCGAAGAAGGCACAGTGACGTTGTCGGCCGCACATCGGTCAGGGCGTGTCTTGATCGATATTTCCGACGATGGCGCAGGCGTCAATCGAGAAAAGGTCCGACAGCTGGCGATTGAGCGCGGGCTGATAAGTGAAGAGGCTGAGCTGAGCCCAGCCGAGATCGATAATCTGCTCTTCCTGCCTGGCTTTTCGTCCAAAGAAGAGGTGTCCGAGCTGTCCGGTCGCGGCGTTGGGCTTGATGTCGCGCGCAGCGAGATTATGGGGCTGGGTGGCCGGGTCTCAATCAGTTCCACGCCTGGTCATGGAACATGTTTCTCCATCAGCTTGCCTCTGACTCTGGCAGTTCTTGAAGGCATGGTGATCAAAGTGGCCGATCAAACCCTGATTGTACCGATCTCGGCAATTCAGGAAACGCTGCAACCCAAAACCATCGAGATTCATACGATCGGTGCAGAAGGGCGGGTTCTGCGCAATCGTCAGGGGTTGGTTCCTGTTATTGATCTTGGGCAATTGTTTGGCTTTCGTCCGGCAAGTGCAGATCTGGACCACCGGGTCATTCTGCTTGTGGAAAGCGACGGCGGGCAAAGATGCGCGCTTGTGGTCGACGAAATTCAAGATCAGCGCCAGGTTGTTATCAAGAGCCTGGAGACCAATTACGGGCATGTCGATGGCATCTCCGCCGCAACCATTCTGGGTGACGGGCGCATCGCACTGATTGTCGATCCCGAAAACATCATCGCAGACAGGGGCACCCCCGCGACAAGCGATCTCGACTTGCAATTGATTGGATAGCGTTATGGAAGAAGCTCTACTTGAAGACCGAACGGAAGAGCGGCACGAGGTTGTCGCTTTTCAGGTTGCGGATCAGGATTTTTGCTTTGATTTGACATCGGTGCGCGAAATTCGCGGCTGGACGGAAACCACGATGTTACCGCATGCCCAACCTTATGTGAAAGGCGTAATAAATCTGCGCGGTTCGGTCGTGCCTGTCATTGATTTGTCAGAGCGGTTGGGCTTGGGCGCAACAGACCCCGCTGCACGGCACGTCATCATCATCACGGTCATCGGCACGCAGACCGTGGGTCTTTTGGCCGACGTGGTGTCCGATATACTCTCGGTCAAGGAAAGCGATCTGCATCCGATTCCGGATATTATTGACGAAGCTGTTCGAGCCTATGTGACAGGTGTTCTGGTGATCGAAGGACGCATGATCCGCCGCTTGAACCTGGCGCGCATTCTGCCCTCATCAGCACAGGATGGTCGATGACAAGCCCTGGGGTCAAGATTGCGCTGGACGGCCCAATTGCAATTGATGAGGTGTCATTCCAACGGTTGGCAGAGCTGGTACGCAATGAAACCGGAATCGTTTTGGGTGACAACAAACGAAACCTTGTTGTGTCCCGTCTGTCGCGGCGTTTGCGTGATCTGCAAATGCCGGATTTCGCGTCCTATACCCGTCACATTTGTGCCCGCGAAAATGAAGAAGAGCGGCGTTTCTTGACGTCATTGCTGACGACAAACGTGACCCGGTTTTTCCGCGAAAACCATCACTTTGATGCCTTGGCAAAAGACGTTTTGCCTCCACTCATCGAACGCGCTCAACATGGCGGACGTGTGCGAATTTGGTCCGCCGGGTGCTCAAGCGGGGAAGAGCCGTATTCCATTGCGATGAAAGTTCTGGAGTTGTGTCCCGACGCCGCGCGCCGTGACATTCGTATCCTCGCCACCGACATCGACCCCAAGGTCATTCAAAAGGCAAGGACCGGATCATACACAAACCTTGTCGACGGAGATGTGCCAGCCGCTCTGCTGAGCAAGTATTTCTGCCCGCCGAACAACGACAGTAATGCGTGGTGTGTGTCGGAAAAACTACGTGAACTCATCACATTTGGTGAACTGAATTTACTTCGGGATTGGCCGATGCGCGGCCTGTTTGATGTCATCTTCTGTCGGAACGTCGTGATCTATTTCGACAAGCAAACCCAGGCACTTTTGTGGTCACGTTTCAGCTCTGTTTTGTCGCCGGGTGGACACTTGTTTGTTGGACATTCCGAACGGGTGCATTCCGTGGGTGACAATCAGTTTGAGGGCGCAGGCATCACCCAATATCGCCGGTCAGATGCCCCGTCCAAGATTGCAGAAAGGACACCGGCATGAGTATGAGTGAAAAGTTGACGGTTATGGTCGTAGATGACATGTCGGTCAGTCGCGGATTGATCATCATGGCGCTCGAAGCAATGGGCATCAAGAACATTGATTATTGCACGGATGGCGAATCTGCTTTCAAACGTTTGGCGGCGAAGCCGGTTCACCTTGTCATTTCGGACTACAACATGCCCGGCGCGGATGGTTTGCAACTCTTGGAAGGCCTGCGTCGGTTCAAGCCCACGCAACGGATTGGTTTCATTCTCGTGACCGGAACTGCGGATCCGGGCGTCATAGATCGCGGCCTCAAGCTGGGGATGAACAACTACATCAAAAAACCGTTTTCACCAGAGGCTCTCAAAGCCTGCATTGAACGCGTTGTCGGTCGCATATGAAAGCGCACGACATGCCCAATTCGCAGGATATTTGCATCACGGACCTGCTATCCAACCTTGCAGATGAACTGGTTGATCTCGCCAATATGGCTGCAGGTATTGATGAAATGGTTGGCGATTGGGTTTCCGATCGTACCATAGTGGCCCAAATGGACCATGCGGTGCTTCAAAACATTGACCTCTTTCGCCAACGCATGGATTGCATCGCACGCCTAAGCCAAAACCTGGCGGAGCAAACCATGGCGCCGAACCGATTGGATGCCGATGCATTGAGCGAGGGTGTTTACTTGGAAACAGTACGGCGTGCCTGTCTGAAAACGCCTGCGGAACATCCGGCGTAACCCTGGCGCATCCTTGCGTTGACGGGCAAAGTGGTCAAAACGGCCGGGGATCGCAATGATGCAACCCTCCTTGCAAAAATGGCTGCAAGCAAAAACTACATTAACTCGTCCATAGGGCGATGGCATTCGATCCTGTGTCCGTCCGCACCGTGCTGTTTTGGTGGATCGATCGTGTCGCATGTGCCCGTGATCGCCACGGGGCAGCGGGACACAAACGGGCAACCTGTTTTGCGAAGCTCCACACCGCTGGCCAACCCAGCTCTCTGAGCTTGTGACTCGGTGGTTTCTTCCAGCCATCCGATGCGTGGTTCAGGCACGGACGAGATCAACAGCTTTGTGTAAGGGTGAAAAGGCGGAGACAGGATTTCGCTCACCTTGCCGATCTCGGCCACGCGCCCAGCATAGAGCACCACAACCTCGTCGGAAAACGATGCCACCGTTGACAAATCGTGGCTGATGAAAACAAACGACACACCGGTTTCGTCCTGCAGTCGCGATAAAAGGTCGATGACATTGGACGCCACGATCGTATCCAGTGCCGATGTCACCTCATCACAGAGTACAACTTCGGGGTCTGCCGCGAGAGCGCGGGCAAGATTCACGCGTTGTTTTTGCCCGCCGGATAACTCATGCGGATAGCGGTCGGCAAAGGGAGGCGGCAGTTCGACCATCTCCAATAGTTCGAGCACGCGTTTGGTGCGCGCTTTCCCCCGCAGCCCATGATAAAAACTCAGCGGACGACCCAGAATGTCCTTGATCCTCTGGCGTGGATTGAGCGCGGTGTCGGCCATTTGGTAGACGAACTGCACCTTGCGCAAATCTTCCTTACTGCGATCCTCCAGCCTGGGAGGCAGGGCGGTGCCGTCCAAAATCACGTCACCACGATGCTGCGGCAAAAGCCCGGCCATGACCCGTGCCAGAGTGGATTTGCCGCATCCGCTTTCGCCGATAACGCCGATAGTTTTGCGTTTGGGAATGGTGACGTTGATGTCCCGCAGGATCATCGCTGCAGGTTCCCCATTGCTCAACCGACCATAACCTGCGTCCATGTTGCGCACTTCGATGGCTGCAGAATGTCCATGCGGTTCTACGGCGTCGCTTTCTTCCGGTAGCGGGTTGATCGCCGCCATCAAGCGCTTGGTATAGGGGTGCTGCGGGTCATTGATGATGACGTCCGTCGGCCCGGCCTCCTTCACTTCGCCGTTGTAGAGCACAACGATGTAGTCTGCGATTTGCGCCACCACGGCGAGGTCATGTGTGACGTAAATGGCTGCGGCACCTTCATCCTTGATCACCTTCTTGAATGCTTTCAGCACCTCGATCTGCGTGGTCACATCCAATGCCGTTGTTGGCTCGTCGAGCACCAGAAGGTCGGGGTCGCCACAGAGCGCCATTGCCGCCATGAGACGTTGAAGTTGGCCGCCGGAGACCTGGTGGGGATAGCGCTCTCCGATGGTTTCGGGATCAGGCAGATCAAGCGCGTGATAGAGGTCGAGCGCCTTTTTGTTGGCCTCCTCCTGCGTCTTCGTGCCGTGCAGAACAGGCGCCTCAGTGACTTGTTCGTTTATCCGAATCGAAGGGTTAAACGTGGCGGCTGCACTTTGCGCAAGATAGGCCACGTTGATCCCGCGCGAAGGGCGCAGTTCATCCGTGCTGAGCCCGGCGATATTCCGGCCCAAAAGCCGCGCTTCACCCGAAGCAAACGTCAGCCCAGGCTTGCAATAGCCCAGAGCGGAAAGAGAAATCGTTGTCTTTCCCGACCCGCTTTCGCCGATCAGAGCAACAACTTCGCCTTTGTGCACATGAAAGCTGACATCCTTGACGATGGGAAGATCGGTGCCATCCTCTCGCACGGCACTGATGCAGAGGTCTTCGGCTTCGAAAATCACTTCGGGTGTCTGGGTGTCTTTCGCCATGCCGGTTACATCCTCTTCGACAGCTTGCCACCGCCATGGGCAGAGATGTCGTCGACGATCAGGTTGATCGACACGGTTAATGTGGCAATGGCCAAAGCCGGCGCGATGACCGAAAGTTGAGATGTGCCGTATTGCAGCGCCCCAAGGTTTTCGCGCACCATGCTGCCCCAGTCTGATTGCGGCGGTTGGATCCCCAGGCCCAGGAAGCTGAGGGATGAGATGAAGAGGATCACGTAGATCAATCGCAGGCCAAAATCAGTGATCAGCGGCATCCGCGCATTGGGCCAGATTTCGCGGGTGATGATCCACCAGCGTCCCTCACCGCGTACCCGAGCCGCCTCGACATAGTCCATGACCATGATCTCCATACCAATGGCGCGGGCCAACCGGTAGACCACGGAGGCATAGATAAATCCTGCCGTGAGGATGAGCACAGTAATCGATGACCCAACAGCGGCCACTACGACAAGGCCCAACATGATTGTGGGTAGACTGAGAAAGGCATCGTTTATACGACTGAGTACCATATCGACCCTTGGCCCGGACACCGCCGCCCCAATGCCAAGAACAACGCCAATGAAATAGGCAAGGCAAGTTGCCGCCACGGCAATGCCAATTGTGCGTCCCGCTCCATACATCACGCGCGATGCAACATCCCGATCTTCTACATCGGTGCCTAGAACGGCGCCCTCTTTGGGTTCTTGGAATTCGCTATAATCATCCGGGAAGGGCAGGTCGTTTTCGCCATAAGGGGCGAGCCATGGACCGAAGAGCGCAATGAAGAGCCAGAATGAAGTTATCACAATGCCGATCCAGCCGGTTATGGACGGCCAATAAGCCTGGCTAGGTGGGGCATCGGGCAGTTCATCGAAGCTGATATCGGCGTCAAAGGGCGCGACGTAATGCGTATGATGGTCAGGGATGCTCATTTCGGGTGCCTCAATCTGGGATTGGATGTGATGGCTGCGATATCGGCGATGAGCATCAGCAGCACGTACGTCATACAGAAGATCATGCCGAGGCCCTGTATCAAGACAAAGTCACGGGTTTGCACCGCTTGCACGATCAGCGTGGCAAGTCCCGGGTAGCCAAAATAGACCTCAACGACTACGACGCCGGTGACAAGGTAGGCCAAGTTCAATGCCACGACGTTCACGATCGGACCAATCGCATTAAGCAGAGCATGGCGTAGGATGATGCGACGGCGTGGCACGCCCTTTAGGATCGCCATCTCGATATAGGGTGAACTCATCACGTTCAGCACGGCGGCGCGGCTCATACGGATGAGCTGTGATGCAATAACGAAACTGAGGGTGATGATTGGCAAAGCAAAATGGGCGATCAACTGGAATACGTTTTTGCCATCTGCCGAGCCGACGACCACCGCATTGCCGATGCCCAACACAAAGACCATGAGCAGAACCAGCAATGTAGCGGTGAAAAACTCGGGCGCGGCGACCAGAGACACCGAGACAAATGTGAGGATTCGGTCGTAAAGCGTGCCGGGAAACATCGCAGCCAAGATGCCCAATGTGAGCGAGATCGGCACACCAATCACGGCCGTCAACACGGCGACATAAAGTGTGTTTTGATAGCGGTCCGAAATCAGGTTCATGATCGGCGTATCACTGGCCAGCGATACCCCTAAATCGCCACGTACAAAATTCCCAAGCCAGCTCAGGTATTGCTGCACATAGGACTTATCGAGCCCGAGGCGTTCGCGCATCGCGGCCACATTCGCCTCGGTGGCTTCTTGCCCAAGGCGGATCTGCGCCGCATCACCCGGTAGGATTTTCGTTCCGAAGAAAATGATCACGGATACGGCGAGCACGGTGATCACACCAATACCAAGCCGCTTCAGGATCAAAGACAGCATTGCATGCCCTTTGTTTTATGAGGGAAAGATGTGACCCTGCCATCAAAAGCAGGGTCACAAACCAACGGGCGTGCTTAGGCGTCGCGCCACAAAGTGACAGGCGATTCCGCGCCGCCAAAGTTGTTGAGAGGCACGTTTGAGCGGCCTTTCACATAGCTGGCGGCCGCATCCACATAGTTTCGGTGCACTGGCAGCGACATGCCATTCTCTTCATGGATCATGGTCTGCAAGTCGCAGTATTTCTGACGACGCGCATCCGGATCGGTTTCGCCGCGTACATCCACCAGGAGTTGGTTGAAATTGTCGTTGTTCCAACGAGTTTCGTTCCAGGCTGCCGAGCCTTCAAAGGCCAGCGTCATCATGATGTTGGCGGTTGGACGCATGTTCCAGGAGGCCACGCAGATCGGCTCCTTGAGCCACACAGCGCCCCAGTATCCGTCGGTTGTTACCTTCTTGACGTCGAAGTTTGCGCCGATTTTCTGACCTTCGCGCTGCATGAAGAGACATTGTTCGACCGCACCCGGTGCCACTTCGGCGGCCACGACCGGAACTGGCGTTGAACCGATACCCGACTGCTCCCAGTGCCACTTGGCTTTCTCTGGGTCGAGTTCCCGTTGCGGGATGTCGGGGCAGTGGTCGAAATAGGCTGCGTTGATCGGTTGGTCGTTGCCGAGAGATCCCTGACCTTTGAGGACACCTTTCAGCAGGCGCTGACGGTCCTGCAGAAGCTGCATCGCTTGCCACATGTGTTGGTTGGACGATTGTTCCATGTCCAGACGCGGCGTGATGTTGACATAGGCACCCGCCTGCAACGACCAGATGTCCTTGCCGTCAGTGCCTTCGACCTGGTCAATCGCTTTAGGCGGCAGGTTGACCATTGCGTCGACGTCGCCCGCTAGGAACGCGTTGAGCCGGGACGTAGAGTCGCCGATGCCGTAATGCTCCAGCTCATCCAGATAGCCGCCTTCGCCCCAGAAGTTTTCAAACCGGGTGCCGATGGTGCGGACGCCGGGCGCGAATTCCTTGACCTTGTAGGGGCCAGTGCCCACAGCGGTTGAGAAGTCAGTTGTGCCCTCTTGCAGTATTTTGAAATGGAACGTGCCAAGCGCAATGGGCAGGTCCGCATTGGGTGAGTTGAGAACGGCTTTCACCTCGTGGTCGTTCACTTTTTCCCAACGGTCGACCATCGTCACAAGCGACGCGGCCTTAGAGACTGACTCTTCGCCAAGATGACGGTTCATCGTGTAAATCACGTCATCCGCAGTGAGCGATTTGCCATCGTGGAATTCGACGCCTTTGCGAAGCTTGAACGTCCACTCAGTGGCATCGTCGTTGGACAAAACTTCCTCTGCCAATTCAGGCTCATAACCAAGCTCGTCCGTCAAACGCGTGAGCGAGCCGTAATACATCCGACCCCGGAAGTAATCGACGGCGGAGGTGAAAAGCGCCGGATCAAGTGTATCATTGGGGCCATGCTGGTCCCCGGCCATGATCAGACGTCCGCCCATTTTCGGTGTTTCGGCAAAGGCCTTGGTTGCGCTGCCGAAGAGTACACCCGAGGCAGCAAGCGTTGCTCCGGACGCCATGAAGTATTTCAGGACATCGCGCCGGCTTGCGCCACGTTTGATCATTTCAAAAAGCTGTTGCTCGTCCCCATGAGACAAAGACCCATAACGCGGATCATTTTTCTTCATATCAGACATGTTCTATTCTCCCTAGTGTTGGATTTTTTTCTGCCTTTGGTGGCAGTTTCTGGATCGCAAGGTTTATCCGTTGCGTTTCGGTTTCATGCTGGCTTTGCGCCCACTTTACATATTTTCCCGATAAGACGTGTTTGTCTTGGGTAGAGCTTAACAGACGAAAACTGCGCCAGGCTACCCTTTAGCATCGTTATTAAAGAAAAATGCCGTGTACTTTCGGATTTTCTGAAGGACAACCTCAGCAAATCGGAATTCCCCTGGGGTGCACCAAGGCGCGCTCAACGACCTGTGCAATCTTGTCCTCTAGTCACCGCGAACCACCAAAACGGATTGTTTGGAATGCCGCACCACGCGTGCTGCGTTGGACCCCAGGAGGTATTCGCGCAGCTCGGGTTGATGGGCACCGATGATAATCAAATCGGCATCAATCGCATTTGCTTTAGCAATAACGCAGTCATAGATTTTACCAGTGAGCACATCTTGCTGCGCTTCGAATCCAGCGGCTGTAACTTCTGCGGCCAATTGCCTGGCCGCTTCCTTTCGGCTTTCGGACTCGAAGTTTTCGTCGAAATAAGAGCCGACGATGGCCATCCCCACATGTGGGATCACAGTTACCACGTGAAGTTCGCTGCCCCAAGGCTCCACCAGGGGTTTGGCCCGCGACAACAGTCTTTGCGCGTCTCCGGCCACGTTGAGGTCAACCGGAATAAGAACCTTCTTGAACATGTCTTTTCCTCCTCAGAAAGCGGGTTGCGTGGCGCGGGGGCGCTGAATGGCGACGATGATCAGCAAGAGCAGCAGGGCGGGAATGAAGAAGATTTCCTTCGGCATGCGCTCGTTTTCGACTGCGACGGCCTCGATCTGGGCAGGCGCATCACCGTAGAAATCATAGTCATTGCCCAACTGATCGAAATACTTCGTGCCGGGGAAGGGTTCTTCTAGCGTCAGGATGTCACCGTCTTCGATCACCGTCAGGCCTACGGCATCGAGCCGTTCAAGCGCAGTGCCTTCCGCTTCGGCGGTGTAGGCCAGTGTTATGGTGCCGACCACGCCTGTGTCGAAATCAGGGGCGGACACGCGCAAGCGTGCCGAGCCACCCACTGGGAGGTCTTCCAGCGCAGCAAGAGCGGCGGGTCCGGTGGTTTCACGATATTTCTCCTGCCATTGGTCCAAGAAGAAGTCTGGCCGGAAGAGCATGAAGACAACGAGCATCATGACCACGGATTCCCATTTGCGCGACTTTGCAATGAAGTAGCCCTGGGTCACTGCGGCAAAGACAAGCATGGCGATGAGCGAGACAAAGAACACCAGCACCGCCTTGGCCGGGCCCACGTCTATGAGAAGGAGGTCTGTGTTGAAGATGAACATGAAAGGCAAGAGCGCCGTTCGGATGTCATAGCTGAATCCGACGATGCCAGTCTTGATCGGGTCGCCGCGTGAAATGGCGGCCGCCGCGTAGGCCGCGAGCCCCACAGGCGGCGTATCATCCGCCAGTATCCCGAAGTAGAACACAAAGAGGTGCACGGCGATCAGCGGCACAATGAGGCCCGATTGTGCGCCGACCGATACGATCACCGGAGCCATCAAGGAGGAAACAACGATATAGTTGGCAGTCGTGGGCAGGCCCATCCCGAGGATCAGCGACAGGATTGCCACCAGAACCAGCAGGATCATCAGGTTGCCACCCGCGATGGTCTCAATAACCTGGCCAATAATCTGGTGTGCGCCGGTCAAAGAGATCGTCCCGACAATGATACCTGCGGCGCCAGTGGCAACGCCAATCCCGATCATGTTGCGTGCGCCACTTTCGAGGCCGGCAACAAAATCCCGCCAGCTGGTCAGTGTTTGAGTAGAGAAGTTGTCTGCACCACCGCGGAACATTGCTTTCAAGGGGCGGTGGGTTAAAGCCACGATGATCATGACAATCGTCGCCCAAAACGCCGAAAGGGCAGGAGACAAACGATCCAGATCTTCGGTTCGCACCATCAGGTTCCAGACCAGCACGAAGATCGGTAACGCGTAGTAGGCACCACCTAGAAATGTTGGCGTCAGGCGAGGGGCCTCGACAACTTGGCTGTTGGGGTCATCCACGACCACGTCTGGGAATTTCGATGCCACGTAAACCAGCGCCAGATAGGCCACCAAGAGAAGTACAAGAGCCGGATAAACCGTCGCGCCTGGCATCATCGGTTCCAGCATTGCGCGAAAACCGACAACAAGGAATGTGATCGCCGCCATAGCCAGAAAGCCGGTGAGGAAGAGAACGAGGATCAGGATCACGCCAATATGACGTCCGGGCTTTTTCAGGCCCTGAAGGTTCATCTTGAGGCTTTCCAGGTGCACAATGTAAAGCAGCGCGATGTAGGAGATCACCGCCGGCAGGAAAGCGTGCTTGATGACTTCGATGTAGGGAATGTTCACATACTCAACCATCAGGAAGGCAGCAGCCCCCATCACTGGCGGCGTAAGCTGACCATTCGTCGAAGAAGCCACTTCGACCGCGCCCGCCTTTTCCGGGGCAAAGCCAATACGTTTCATCAAAGGGATGGTGAACGTACCCGTCGTAACTGTGTTGGCGATAGAGGAGCCAGAGATCATGCCGGTCATCATGGAAGACAAAACCGCAGCTTTGGCCGGGCCGCCGCGAAGTGCGCCAAGTAGGGCAATGGCCACCTTGATGAACCAGTTGCCGCCCCCTGCCTTTTCAAGCAGGGCGCCGAAAAGCACGAAGAGGAAGATCATTGTCGTGGAGACACCCAAAGCCACGCCAAAGACGCCCTCGGTTTGCATCCAGTAATGGCCCATTGCCTTGGCAAAAGACGCGCCGCCGTAGTTGGTCACGCTGCCAACCCATTCCGAATAGCCGCCAAAGAAAGCCAAGGCGAGAAAAGCGGATGCAATGATGACAAGAGGCAGGCCAAGAGATCGGAACACCGCAACCATCAGCACGCACATGCCAATGCCGGACATCACGATGTCGGTCGTGGTCCAGAGCCCGGGCCGGTCAGCAATCTCGAAGCGGAAAACAACCAGATAGAGACAGGAGGCAATGCCGAGAACCATCAGAACCCAGTCATAGATCGGGATCCGGTCGCGATGACCAAAAACCGGAAAGGCCAGTGTCGCAAGGCTAATGGCAAAGGCCAGGTGAATGTAGCGCGCTTGAGCGACGATATTGGCAAACTCGCTGACCCCAGTGACCTGCGCCAGTACCCCAGGCACTTTGGAAGCAATATAGAGGTGAAACAGGGACCATGTGATACAGAGCGCAAAGATAAGCTTTTTGGCAAATGGTCCGGCATTGCGTGCGCCGGTATCGGCCTCTGCGACCATATCTTCGGCAGATTTATTCGCTGCGTCTGTCATCCCTCTGGTCCCTCTTGGTCTTCTTTTTTAGCAAAAACGCCAGCGCATCGGAGGATACGCTGGCGCTGATTTTAGGACATCTTTGCGATGTCTCTTATTCCATCAAGCCCAGCTCTTTGTAGGCTTTCTCGGCACCTGGATGCAGCGGAGCTGACAGGCCGTCGCTGATCATCTGCTTGGCGTCAAGATTGGCAAATGCAGGATGCAGACCACGGAAATCTTCGAGGTTGGCCATCACGGCCTTGGCGACCACATAGGCCACGTCTTCTGGTACATCAGCCGAGGTCACAAAGGTTGCGCCCACACCGAACGTGGTGGTGTCCGTATCCGTACCGGCATACATGCCCGCCGGAATTGTTGCGACACGATAGTATGGGTTATCTGCAACCAACGCGTCAATAGCATCACCAGTGACTGAGACGAGTTTCACATCGCAGGTGGTCGTGGCTTCCTTAATCGCAGCAGCCGGGTGACCAATGGTATAGATCATTGCGTCGATGTTGTTGTCGCAGATCTGCTTGGCCATTTCAGAGCCCTTGTATTCGGTTGCGAGGGCAAAGTCGTCCATGCCCATGCCAAAAGCTTCCATCACCACTTCCATCGTGGCGCGTTGACCAGAACCGGGGTTGCCGACATTGACACGCTTGCCTTTCAAGCCTTCAAAAGACTCGATGCCACTGTCGCCACGCACCAAAAGCGTAAAGGGTTCTGGGTGGACCGAGAACATCGCCCGGACGTCCGGGAACGGGTTGTCCTCGAACTTCGACGTGCCGTTGAACGCGTGATACTGCCAATCCGACTGGGCCACGCCGAATTCCAGCTCACCGGCCTTGATCGTGTTGATGTTGTAGACAGAGCCGCCAGTGGATTCCACCGCACAACGAATGCCGTGGTCTTTGCGGTCGCGGTTCACCAGACGGCAAATCGCACCACCGGTCGGGTAGTAAACGCCTGTGACACCACCGGTGCCGATGGAAATGAATTTGTCTTGCGCGATGGCAGCGCCACCAAAGGCAATCGTTGCGGCAGCGACCATGCTACCGATAAATTTCATGTGCATCATGAGGTCTCCCTAATCAATCGCGCGCCTCTGCGCGTCGTTTGTTCTGAAAGCGTCGCTAATGTTGGCCGGGATGTCACGTAAAAACTAAACAAATTAGTCTAACCTCATATTTTTAAGGGCATTTCCGCGAAACAAGTCTTTCGAAGGCTAGGTGCATCCAACGTATCGCACTGAATGCAGTGTCATTTCTGATTCGTCTTTGGCGTTGTAGACCCCCAGGAGGTGATGCAACGCGCAGGCTTTGGGTGTTTTGATCTTTAAACACCTAAGCGTGTGTCAGAAAATCATCGATCAACTGATTGAAAAGCTTTGGTCGTTCGAGATGAACCGCATGAGCTGCATCTGGAACAACAGCAAGGTTGCAGTGTGGAATGCTCTGCCACAATCGTTCGATCTGCGGCCAGGCATAAGTGCGATCTTTGTCCCCCCAAAGAACCAGCGTTGGGCATTGGATGAGGGGCAGATGATCTTCTCCGGACCAGCCGCGCATGGCCTCAAGCCCCGCCAGAATCGCAGGCAGCCTGCTGGCCTGGGCGATCTTGGCACAAGCGGGGTAAGCCTCCGCCGCATCGCGTTTCTTGAACCATGTTGCCGAAATCCGCCGTGCCGTTGCCTGCGCCCCATCCGCTTGAGCGCGCTGCATTGAGGTTTCAATGGGTTCAAATCGCCCCGGGAGTTCTCCAATGGCACCGGTGCCGTAGAGGATAAGGCGATCGATGCGGGCGGGCGCCAGTCGGACCATCTCTTGCACGATCATGCCACCCATCGAGTGGCCCAGCAGATCAAACCGATTGGCTTTGACTTCGTGAAGAACCCATTCCGCAAATCCAGTGATCGAATGGATCGGCGGCAAATGCGCATGCCTGCCAAAGCCAGGAAGGTCAACGCAGACAAGCTGGCGCTCTGCACCAAGCGGCATTTGGCCTTCCCACTGATCGCTGCCGCCCATGAAGCCATGGACGAGAACGAGGGGTGTCACTTGCGTTGTCCTTGTACGATCCGGTCGAGGATCATTGCGCAGAAGAGGATCGAGAAGCCTGCCAGAATACCCTGTCCGACATTGGCATATTGCAGCGCTTCCAGAACGTCTTCGCCAAGGCCTTTGGCCCCGATCAGTGAGGCCACAACAACCATCGCCAGCGAGAGCATAATCGTCTGGTTGATCCCGGCACGGATCGAGGGGCTTGCCAGTGGCAGGTCGACCTTGGTCAGAAGATACCATTTATTGGCGCCAAAGCTGATCGCCGCTTCACGCACGCTTTCGGGCACACCGCGCAGACCAAGAACGGTCAGGCGTACAACAGGCGTGCCCCCAAAGATCATGGTGACCACAACCGCCGCTGGTTTGCCGACGCCGAAGAAGGCAATGACCGGGACCATGAAGACGAAGGCCGGCATGGTCTGCATAAAGTCCATGATCGGCTGGATGAAGGCATAAAAGCGTGGACGCCGCGCGGCGAACATGCCCAGGGGAATGCCGATGACGATGGACAGACACGCCGCTGTCCCCAGAAGCGCGAGTGTTGTCATCGCCGCCTCCCAAAAGCCCAGCAGCCCCATATAGGCCAGGAATGCGCCAGAGTAGATCGCCGTGCGCAGTCCAGCCGTCAGCCATGTCAGAAGGATGATCAAGCTGGCGATCACGATCCACGGCGTCTGCACCAGGATCACCTCCAACGCATCAAGCAAGGCGCGGATGCCAAAGGTGAGCGCGTCAAAGAACGCCTCGCTGTTGCGCACACACCAGGCGATGAAATCCTCAACCCAGGTGATGCCGGTCAGCCGAATATTGGGGTCTGTGGGAAAGGCCGTCAGTAGCGAGAACTTTCCCGGGAAACTGTAATGCACCATCGCTGTTGCGACGATCAAAATCATGAAAATAGCACTGAATACAATTTCCGTTACAGGCAATCCAGAACGGATCGTGCGATCAGACAGCCAGTCGGAGAAACGCGCTTCCAGCGCCCAGTTGGCCATAAAGGCCTGAACCAATTTGACGATAATCAATATCGCCAAGCCGGTCAGTGCAATCGAAAAGCCCTGGGCGGACATCGCTTCAGCCTCGGCGCGAAAGCTTGCTATGTTGGCTTCGATTGAATCGACAGCCCTTTGCAAACCTTCAACACGGTCAGACCCTTCCTCCAACGCGGCCTCCAGCTGTTTCTTGCGCAGCTCCAGCGTGCCTTCGATCGAACTGATACGCGCTAAGGCTTCTGCGCCAAGTTCACCAAAAAGACCCCTAGCGATCTGCACGAAACCAAGCGCTTCGAGGATGAGAAAAGGTAGGGCCCAGTTCCAAAGACCGCGCGCCCCAAACCAAATCGGGCCAAAAAGCCCAGCCATGGCGTTGAACGTCGGCGTGAATTTTGCGGAAGCGCCAATCTTGTCGAACATCCGGATGTAGTAGTCGGGGCTGGTGCGCACGAAGGTGCGAATGTTTTCGCGTCGCTCTTCGGCATAGGCAAGTGCCGCTTCGCTTTCTGTATCCTCAAGCGGGTTGACGCCTAGATCGGTCGTGTCGGTCATGATACTTCTGTCCCCTCAATCACCGTGCGCAGCAGATCTGCGCGGGTGATGACGCCCACGTCTTTGCTTTCTGCCTGCACAACAATCGGATTGTCGTCGTCAATCGCGAGATTGATCAGGTTGCTCAGTGTTTCCGCTTCATCCACACGCGGCGCGTCGGGGCCAAGCGGCCCGTTGGTCGATATATGCGCCTCAATCGGTTGCATTACCGCATGAGCGTGAACCACCTTGAGACGCGAGATGCCGGCCACAAAATCCGCCACATAGTCATCGGCTGGGTTCATCACGATATCCTCTGCCGTGCCAATTTGCACCATCTTGCCATCGCGCATGATGGCGATGCGGTCACCGATCCGCACGGCCTCATCCAGGTCATGGGTGATGAAAATCGTCGTCTTTTTGAGGATCTTGCTGAGGCGAATAAACTCATCCTGCAATTGGCGCCGGATAAGTGGGTCAAGCGCCGAGAATGGCTCGTCCATCAAGAGCACATCCGGGTTGGCGGCAAGCGCACGCGCCAGACCGACTCGTTGTTGCATCCCTCCTGAAAGCTCATGGGCAAACTTCGACCCCCACGCACCCAGCTCAACGATGTCGAGGATAGCTGCGGCCTGACGCATGCGTTCGTTCTTGGCCACTTGGCGAATTTCCAGCGGCATCGCGACATTGTCGAGAACGGAACGATGCGGCATCAGCGCGAAGTTCTGAAAGACCATGCCGATCTTCTGATTGCGAAAGAGTTGCAACTCTTTTGGCCCCAAAGCCATGACATCGGTGCCTTCAATTTCGATTTTGCCAGCTGTGGGTTCCAAAAGGCGGTTGAAATGGCGCACGAGCGTGGACTTGCCACTTCCAGACAGGCCCATGATGCAGAAGATTTCGCCGCGTTTCACATCAAGGCTGACATCGGCCACACCAACCACCGCGTTGAACTCTGACAGCACTTCAGCCTTGGTCAAGCCCCGGGATCGGATCGCTTCCAACGCCTCTTTGTGCTTGTTACCGAAAATCTTCCAGACGTTGGAAATTTCAATGACGACTTCTTGGGTCATGAGGATAAAGTCCTGCCAGCGCTCTGGTGGGTCAGCACCGGATGGAACCGGTGCTGACTTTTTTCGATGTTGGGCTTACAGGCCCAGCCAACCGTCCACGCGGTCAGAGTTCTCTTCGATCCATTTCTTTGCAGCATCTGCCGGATCTGTGCCGTTTGCGCTGATGTCGAATGCCAAGGCACTGACATCGTCAGCCGTCAGCTGGAAGTTCGAGAAGAACTCCGCAATCGCAGGTGAGCGATCAGCCAGGGAGTTAGACCACGCGATTTGCACGTTCTTCAAAGCGTCTTTTGTGGCGACGTTTGACTTTTCGTACCAGTCGGCATCGTCCGAAGGCTGAACCATCACGTATTTTGCAGGATCAAACGTCGGCTCGGTCAGCATCTTGACGTCGAACTGGAACCAAACCGCATGTGGTTTGTAGCAGTAGAACGCATAGCCTTCGCCCTTGGCGATGCTGTCTTTGATACGTGCTGTTTTCACACTTTCTTCGGCGCGAACAGGCTCAATGAAGTCGAGCAGACCATAGTCGCGGGTTTTGACTTCATTGACGTTGGCCGAGGCCCAGCCAGGCGCACCGATCCACATCTCACCCTTGCCGTTGCCGTCGCTGTCCATAAGCGCCGCCACGTCAGGACGACCCAGATCCGCGATGTCGGTGATGTTGTTGGCTTCGCCGAAATCCTTGGTCACGCAGAAACCCTGGTTGCCCTCATAAGGGTTGGACGAGAGCGTTACAGTGCCTGCTTCATCTACATATTTCTTGGTGAAGCTTTCCTGGTTGGGCAGCCAAACGTCAGGATGGACGTCGATATCGCCTTTGCCCTGATCCATCGCCTGGAAAATCGTGGCGTTGTTACCAGGCACGTATTCCACCTTGCCACCGATGCGCGATGTGACCACCTCGCCCAGCACATGCGCAATGGCTTGTGCGCCGGTCCAGGACGGTACCCCGATTTTTACTTCTTCCGCGGCAAATGCAGGCAAGGCCAGGATGCTGACTGCGGCTGCAAGGCCGAAGGATTTCAGTTTGGATGTCATAGTTCTCTCCTCTGTTGTTTGATGCGCCGTTGAACGGCGTCTGGTCATTTTAGGGACGCGAGCAGTTGGTCCTGATACGCAAACAGTGCTGTCGCACCGCCTGTGTGCAGGAACAGCACATTGTCGGTCGGCTTGAAAAAACCACTTCTTACCATGCCAATCAACCCGGCCATGCCCTTGGCCGAATAAACCGGATCAAGCAGAATGCCTTCCTGACGAGCCGTGATATGAATTGCCTCTAAAGTAGACTCTGCAGGAATGCCGTAGCCTTCGCCGACATATCCGTCATCCACAAGAATTTTGCTGAGTGGGATGCCTTCGGCTCCCAGCTTTTCAAGTGTTTTTTGCGTAAGTGCATGAACGGCATTCATTTGTTTTTCGCGAGGTTGGCGCACACTGACGCCCATCACGGGCAAATCATGACCAATGGCGTGGAACCCGGCAACAAGCCCGGCTTGCGTTCCAGTGCTGCCAGTGCCCATGACGAGCCAATCAAAGGATTGCCCGGTCTCTTTGGTGTGGTCCGCGATTTCTTGTGCGCAATTTGCGTACCCCAAGGCGCCTGTCGGATTGGATCCACCGCCTGGGATGAAATAGGGTTTGTGCCCTTCCGCGCGAAGCGCGTCGGAAACAGCAACCGCCTCGGCATTCATATCAAGCCCCGCGGGACGGAATTCATGTGTTGCCCCGAAAAGCGTATCGAGAAGCACATTGCCGGTCGCCTCATAGGATACGTCCCGGTCGGGTACTCGGCGCTCCAGTAGGACGTGGCATTTCATCCCAACCTTCGCCGCAGCGGCCGCGGTTTGACGCACGTGATTGGATTGCACCGCGCCCTGGGTCACCAGCATATCTGCGTTTTCGCGCACGGCTTCACCCACCAGAAACTCCAGCTTGCGTGTTTTGTTGCCGCCTGTAGCCAATCCCGTGCAGTCATCGCGTTTGATAAACAAACGCGGTCCGCCCAAAAACTCGCTCATGCGTGGCATGGCTTCGATGGGGGTAGAACGGTGGCATAGCTTGATTTGCGGGAAAGTGTCGAAGTCAATTCTTGCCGCCTTGCGCCCCAAGGTATCAGCTTCGGCCATCGCATCTCTCCCACCAGAATCTAGAGACCAAAGCCTGAAACATTATCCGCGATCCATCCAATGTTATGTTTGAATGACATTATGCAAAATTTGCATTACATGTGCCGTATGGACACCACTCTCTTTCGCGATCTCGAACGTTTGAAGCAAACCGGAAACTTTTCACAGGCGGCCGTTTTGGGAAATTTGAGCCAGCCTGCCTTTAGCCGCCGGATCAAAGCGTTGGAGGCTTGGGTGGGTGCCTCTCTTGTTGACCGGACCCGCCATCCTGTGCGCCTCACCGATGCTGGTGTGCAAATGCTGGAAGCCGGATTGCAGGCGTTATCGCGCATCGAACATGAGCGAAGCCAGATTCTTGAGGCGCAATCTCTGCCGGACAAATATGTGGTGACGTTCGCGGCTCAACACTCGATCAGTTGGCGGTTCTACCCAAACTGGTTGCTGTCATTGGAAGAAGCATACGGACCGATTCTGTCACGATTGCGCGCCGATGACCTGCCAAACTGCATGCGGGATCTTGAAGAACGCGAAGCAGATTTCGTAATTGCCTACAAAGGGTTCAGCAAATCCGAAGCGGCACCATTCCAATCTATCCTCATTGGCCATGATCAGATGATCCCGGTGTGCAAGCCAGACGCCGATGGAACGCCCCTGTTTGAATTTGACACTCCGAATGTTGAAATGCCCTACTTGCGGTTCCGCGACGTGGCTCCGATTGGCAATCATCTTGACACCTTGTTCAAGTCGCATGGACTGCATTCGCGGCTGCGCACAGTTTACGAAAACTCCATGGGCGGCGCCTTGCGGATCAGAGCACGGGCCGGCGACGGGGTGGCCTGGCTTCCTCATTCCCTCGTCGCTCCGGACCTCGAGAGCAAACTCTTGGTGCGGACTGGCGCTCCGGAATGGGCCATAGACATGGACATCAGGCTATACCGCAATGTTCGGCACTCCAATCGCTTGACCCGGTCCATCTGGTCGTTCCTTGAGGTGCGGGAAAACGTATTTCTCGCTTAGCCGCGCGTGAACAAGCGCAGTCAGCCTTGCAAAGTATGACGATAAAGCGTGACTACCTCATCATCCTCCAAGTCTACATCGGACATCCTCAGAACAGTTCCCTGCGCAACATCGCGTATCAGTGCTATGTTTTGCGCCAGCCCTATGGGTAGAAGATCCGCAGATTTGTCCACAGGCTGCGCTTTGCCCCAGACCGTATAGCCGCCTTCGCCATCCAGCATTTCTCCTGCCTTCAGGTATCGCTTGGCTACCGCTGCCACTGTGCCGCGCATGTCTCGTGCCTGTCCGGTCGGCTCTAGGCGTAAAGCCGCGCTCAGCACGGAAATCGAAAGCTCCAAGCCGATTAGATGAAAGGGCTTGTACATGGCCGCGAAACGTCCGGTATCGTCTATAGGAAGGCCATATTGCCGGAAACAAGCAGCGGCGTAGTCATTGGGCGCTTCAAGCACTACGTAGACGCCCCAACGCAGATCACGAAAAACCGGCCGGCCATCGCGTTCAACCGAGGAAATAGTCTCGACCATGCCGTGTCCGTCAAGGAATCCACCCATGTCCGCAGGCCGCAGGACATGCGCAAGGTCATCAACGCCACAGGGTGGGAAAGCAAGGCCGTCTACTGGCACATTGAGGTCACACGCATTGGCAATCGCCACCATCTCAATCGCGCTCTTGGTGCCATCCAGGAAGGAGTTGAACATCTGTGGGTTCATGCCTGCGGCGGCGGCGTCCTGCGGGGAAAGACCATAGTGCGCCCATACATTATCGGGCGTCACTGTGTGGTAGGCGGGCAGGTACTTCGTTCCCTTGCCTGCAGCCGCTATGGAAAAGCCGGCAGCTCGCGCCCAGTCAACCATTTCTGAAACAAGTGCTGGCTGATCGCCGTACGCCATGGAGTACACCACGCCCGCTGTGCGTGCTTCTGCCGCCAGTGCAGGCCCGACAAGAACGTCTGCTTCAACATTTACCATCACAATGTGCTTGCCTGCTGAAATGGCGGCGCGCGCATGGGTGATGCCCGCACGCGGATGACCCGTCGCTTCGATCACGACATCCACATCATCCCGCGCGGCCAATGCCGCGCCGTCTTCTTCAAACGCTGTGGCCTCAACTCGCTCTGGCGACCACCCGACAGCCGCACAGGCCGCTTTGGCGCGTGCGACATCAAGATCGGCAATCGCAGTGACTTCAAGCCCGGGAATTGTTGGCACCTGGCTTAGGAACATTGAGCCAAACTTTCCCGCGCCAATTAATCCGGCCCGAACGGGCGTTCCACGTGCCCCGGCCTTGGCAGCAAGAGATGACAAATTCATAGAGCGCTCCGTTGTGGTATGGCGACGACCATGAGGTGCGATTGGCGTCATTGGTGAGGGCGCCAGTGTGTGGTCCTTGTGAAATCCCGGTCAAGCGTTCAATTGAGAAGTTGCTGTTCTCTTGGACTGTCCCATCTTTTTGGTGAGGCTGGCTTGCGGATTGCTGTGGAACCTCGTGCGCCGGCGTGGGATAAAGCCAAGCAGATCGGAGCGCCTGACGTGTTTCATAGCTGGACTATCACGATTTGGCTGAGTTGCATGGTGACGTTGTGCTTTGTCCCATGCGCCCAGGCTGTGGAAGTGCGCCTGCAATCAGCGGGTTCTTCGGATAGTTTTGTGGACCGTTTGCGTGGCGCGTCATTGACGGTACAGACAGCCGATCAGGACAACCCTGTCACTCAGGATATCCTGTCCGCAGCACGTGCAGATTACCAAAGGCTTCTCAGTTCGCTGTATGAGTTTGGTCATTATGGAGGTGTGATCAGTATTCGTGTCGATGGACGAGAAGCGGCTGACATCTCGCCATTTGCTGGTCTGCAGAACGTGCAACGTGTGGACATCCTGGTGGACCCAGGTCCGCGATTTCGGTTCTCGACGGCGCGTGTCGCACCGCTTGCTCCGGCAACAGAACTGCCCGAAGGTTTTTTACCTGGACAACCTGCGTTTTCCGAACAGATTGTCGAGGCCGCGCAAGCCGGGGTCGAGGGGTGGCGCGACGTTGGGCATGCCAAGGCACGCGTTGAAGAACAACGCATCACGGCCAATCACGCCCGTGCAGAACTGTCTGCTGACATCCGTTTATCACCGGGCCCGCGACTAACCTTTGGCAGGCTGAATGTTCCCGAAACTGGTCGTGTGCGTCCAAGCCGTGTGCGCGCAATTGCAGGTCTGCCCACCGGTAAGGTGTTTTCACCAGAAGAGTTGAAACGATCAAGTGAACGGTTGCGCCGAACGGGTGCGTTTCGGTCGGTTGTCTTGACAGAGGCGGACGAGCCTGGCCCCAGCAACACGTTGGATATAAACGCAGAACTGGTGGATGCAAAACCCAGGCGCTTTGGTTTTGGCGCCGAGCTTGCCTCGGTCGAGGGCCTGTCGTTGAGTGGTTTCTGGATGCATCGAAACCTTCTTGGGGGTGCAGAGCGGTTGCGCTTTGAAGGTGAGGTGCGCGGCATTGGTGGTGACACCGACGGGATCGACTATCGTGTGGGCGTGCGCTTTGATCGGCCTGCGACCTTTACACCGGACACATCGCTCGTTTTGGGGTTTGAAATCGAAGAGCAGGACGAGCCGGATTTCCGGGAACGCAGTGCGCAGGCAGGCATCGGGTTGTCGCACATTTTCGATGAGGAACTGACGGGTCAGGTGGGTATCGCGTACCGGTTTTCCGACATTGATGACGATGCAGGTTCGCGCACCCTGGAACATGTGCTTTTTCCCGTCAGCCTGACATATGACAGTCGGGATGATCCGCTGGATGCTCATACTGGCGTGTTTCTCGACACCAAGGTGACGCCCTTTGCCGCTGTTGGTAGTGGCGGGTCCGGCACACGCCTGTTTGCCGACGCGCGAACGTATTTCGGATTTGGCGAAAAAGACCGACACGTCGCCGCCTTTCGCGTGCAGATCGGATCGGTTGTGGGCGCTGGGCTGACCGAAGTGTCGCCGGACATGTTATTCTTTTCGGGGGGATCTGACACTGTACGGGGGCAGCCGTTTCAATCCCTGGCTGTGGATATAGGGGGTGGAAACAGACTGGGCGGCCGATCGTTTTTGGCGCTCTCCAGTGAGCTGCGATATGGTTTGAATGACATTTGGTCAGTTGTTGCCTTTTCTGACGCGGGTTTCGTAGGAAGCGACAGCTTTGGCAGCAGCAACGGGGAGTGGCACGCCGGTGCAGGGTTTGGCGTGCGCTACAACACCGGCATCGGACCCATTCGCTTTGACATTGCGACGCCCGCAGACAGCGATGCAGGCGAGAGTTTTGAGTTTTACATCGGCATAGGGCAGGCATTCTGATGCGATTAACTGCGATATTTGCGCTGATCCTGTGCCTGGCCCAATCCGCCCTGGCACAAAGCTCAGAACAGGATGACAAAAGCTTTATTGAAAACTGGCTGCAGGAGAACCTTTCGCAAGCAGGCCGCCAGGTCATAGTCACAGATTTTCGCGGGGCTCTTTCGTCAAACGCCACTTTGGGGCGCCTGACGATTGCCGACGAAAATGGTGTGTGGTTCACACTCAAGGACGCATCGCTTGTCTGGTCTCGATCCGCACTTATTAGGGGACGTCTGGAAATTGATGAACTTACGGCAGGCGAAATTATTTTAGAGCGTATGCCGATAACCGAGGGTGGTGTATCCCCCGAAGACTCGCAGGCCTGGCAATTTGCTCTGCCGGACCTTCCGGTGGCCATCAACATCGACGAAATTCATGCAAAACGCGTTGTCCTCAAGCCTCCGGTGCTGGGGGAACAGGCCGTACTTTCGCTCGAAGGCGCCTTCTTCCTGGATGACGGCGTCGCACGTGCCAAAACACAGATTTTGCGCACCGATCGACAAGACAGTCTTGTCTTTGAAGGCGGCTTTTCCAATGAGACCAGAGTGTTGGCGCTCGATCTGGATTTTTCTGAAGCCGAAGATGGCTTGGTATCAAAGCTCCTGCGTATCCCCGGCGCGCCCAGTTTGCAGCTTCTACTCACTGGCGAAGCCCCGCTGAGCGACTACACCGCTGAAATTGTGTTGTCATCCGATGGTGCGCGGCGGTTTGGCGGGACGATTGAAATCGCCGGCCTGAAAACCAGCGAAGGCGCAGAGGAAGGGCACGCGTTCGCAGCAGATTTGTCTGGCGACGTCCGCCCGTTATTCGAACCAGAATTTCACCGGTTCATGGGCGAAAATGCCACGCTGAAAGTGGCAGGACAAAGCCTGACTGATGGGCGGTTGAGTTTGGATAAGCTGGACATGTCCTCTGGCGCGATGGACATCGCGGGACAGCTGCAACTTGCAGCAGATGGATGGCCGCAAAGCTTCGATTTGTCTGTGGATGTTGCCGGGCAAGATGTCACTCGATTGCCGGTGGCTGGCTCAGAACTGACAGTCCGAGCTGCCAACTTGTTGGCGCGCTTTGATGCCGATGAAGGGGACGCCTGGCAGGCGAAAATCGAGGTCAGCGATCTGGTGCGAGACGACTTGCTGGTCGGTCGCGCAGTGCTGGCCGGAGAGGGCACTATTACCCGGGCAGCCCCAGGCGCAGTCACCGCCAAAATCAACTTTGACGCACAGAGTCTAAAGCACAACGATCCTGACCTGAGCCGCGCGTTGGGGGATTTCATAGACGGCAACGCTCTTTTGTCATGGACGGCTCAGGCGCCGCTCCAGATAGGGATGTTGAAACTTCAGACTGAAGATATCGTATTAGAGGCCATCGGATCGCTGGATGGTCTCGCCGATGGCTTTCCCGTGACAGGGCGCGCAACGCTGCGTAGCTCCAATCTGTCCCGATATTCTGGTGTCGCGGAGCAAACCCTGAACGGGGCTGCGGAAATCCGAGTAGCGGGCACCGGTGCGCTCTTGGGAGGGGCGTTTGATGTTGAGGTGGACGCCAACACGACGGACCTAGAGATATCCAATGCCCGAATTGACCCACTCTTGAAGGGCAATGGACTTGTGTCGCTTGCTGCGACGCGCGATACCAATGGCACGCGCCTTGACCGATTTTTGGTCCGTTCGGATGCCGTTCGCGCCACGGCGGATGGCATGTTGAGTGCCGATCGCGGGCATCTGAACCTGGCGGCAGACCTCAGCGAAATATCCCTAATTGAGCCAAAACTAACAGGTCCTGCACGTGGTGCAGCAGAGTTGAACTGGATCGAAAACGGCGCGTTGACACTGAACAATTTGACCACAGAAGCCGTTGAGGCGTCCTTGACGGGATCGGTGTCATTGAACCCTGACGACCCGGATATGCCGATCGATGGTGAATTCACATTGATCAGCGAAGACCTCTCGCGCCTGTCCGCTTTTGCGGGGCGGCCTATGGCCGGTCGGCTTGATTGGTCCTTGGACGGCAAGGGTGAATTGCGGAGCAGATCGCTGGACTTGACCTCTGTACTGATTGCGCAAGATTTCCGATCCGGGATTGAAGGGCTTGATCGGTTGGTGGCGGGAGACATTACTTTTGATACGTCAATTGTGTTTGATCCCAACACTCTGCCGCATATCCGGTATTTGCAGTTAGATGCCTCACAGCTTGATGTCGTTGCCAAGAACGACGCGCCGGGCGCGCCGATCAACGCATCCGTACGCGTCGCCAATCTAGGTGTGTTGGCTCCGGGCTTTGGTGGGCCAGCAACGGCACAAGGGCAAATCATTTTGAAAGATGCGCAGGCAAAACGTGTGGACGTCGCATTGGACGCCACAGGCCCAGGCGGCACGCAAGCCAAAATCACCGGCTCGATAAACGAGTATGCAAGACAATTGGCGCTTGATCTTGTCGGCACCGCCCCCTTGGGGTTGGCCAATGGCTTCATCTCACCCAACTCGGTTGACGGGCTCGCCCGGTTTGATCTGCGCATGGACGGCCCTGCGCAACTGGATGCTCTTTCGGGCGTGGTTACGGTCGAGCAAGGCAGAGTTGCCTTGCCAAACTCTGGCCTGACGCTGCAACAACTTGTAGGTCGCACAGATCTCTCGCAAGGTCAGGCACGGCCAGATGTCACGGGCAATGCTGGCACAGGCGGCAATTTTCGTGTCACCGGACCGATCGCGCTTCAGGCACCTTACCCTGCGACGCTTCAAATTGCACTGAACGCACTTGGTGTGTCTGATCCGAACCTCTATCGCACCACCGTGTCGGGACAAATCACGGTTGATGGGCCGCTGTCCAGTGGCGCGCGCATAGGGGGCGCCCTATCGCTTGGAGCCACAGAAGTCATGGTCCCGTCGGGCGGATCCGTGACGCCGGGCAGTGTATTGGATATGCGCCACATCAACACGCCTGCAGCTGTGCGTCGCACCCAGGTTCGAGCCGGTCTGACGGGTGAGACGGCCAAGGGGCCGCGCTCCGTGTACCCGCTCGATCTGACAATCCGCGCGCCCAATCAGATTTTTGTCCGCGGACGAGGTCTTGATGCAGAGCTTGGCGGACAATTGCAGCTTGGCGGAACGACCGGCGACGTTACGGCAAGCGGTGTGTTCGAGCTGATCCGAGGGCGGTTGGACATCCTCGGTCGCCGACTTGATCTGACTGAGGGCCTGATTGATCTGCGGGGTGCGCTTGATCCATTCCTGCGCTTTGTCGCTGAAACGCAGTCAGATGATTTCGTGGTGCGTGTTATATTGGAGGGTCTTGCCAGTGCCCCTTCGGTTCGATTTGAATCAGAGCCGGACTTGCCACAGGAAGAGGCTGTGGCGCGTCTATTGTTCGGGCGCGGGCTTGATAGCATTTCGCCCTTTCAGGCAGCTCAGCTCGTCACAGCTGCGGCCACATTGTCGGGCCAGCGCTCTGGTGGTTTGAGCGGCTCGCTGCGCAGGTCCCTGGGACTAAGCGATCTGGATGTCACAACGACTGAAGACGGCGGCAATCAGCTTCGAGCAGGCACCTATATCAATGAAAACATATATTCTGAAGTGGTGGTGGACAGCGATGGCAATCGAGAGATCAACCTGAACCTGGACATCAACTCCAACCTGACTGTTCGCGGCGGAACCAGCACCGAAGGAAACACCGGAATTGGTGTTTTCTTTGAGAAAGATTACTGACCAAAGGGCATTAGATGCACCCCATCGGGTGTTTGGCGCACATCCACACGGTCATGCAGAAGGTGCGGTTCGGCCTCCAGTTCACGCGCATACCTATGTCCAGAATAGACTGCTGCTGCGATGATTGTGGGGGCTTCGCAATCGCCGATGCGTTGCAGGGTGAAGGGCAGGGCGTCGACATCTCCGTCTGCCATCGCCAAGAGGTCGTGCCAAAGAGCGTCGTTGGGTGCGCGGTGTGTGACCATGACGACATGCTCAAATGGCAGGGATTTCTCTGCGCCGGAGTAGCTGCAGGACAGCTTTGCTGCTTGACCGTCAAACCAGCTCAATTCCTGCGCCAGTTCCAACGCGATACCAAGTTTTTGCAGTCTGGTGCGCACACGCCAGCGTTCGGATGTGTTGCCCGCCCATTCCGACACGACATCAGAGGGTGTGGCTAGGGTCACAGGCACTCCCGTGGCACGGACGGCTTCGGCGATGACACCGCCGAGGTAATAACCGTCTTCATCATAAACCAGCGTTGGTCCGTCCGGCATGCGGCCCGCCATGATATCGTCTGGTGTCAGAAGGCTCGCATCCGGTGGAGCAACGTCTTCTGCAAACTGACCCGTCCAGCGCTGTGTCAGCCATGTGGCCCCAGTGGCCAGCGCCACGTGATCCGCGCCCACGTCGATGACATCCTGCGCGCCAAGCGGGCTATCATAGAAAATCTCGACATTGGACATCTGCACAAGCTGTTGCACGCGGTAGTCTCTCACACGGGCATAAGTGGAAAGGCCGGGCAGGGCGGCCTCGCGCGTGACACGCCCGCCAAGCTCGGTGCCAGTTTCGGCCAGCATGACCTTGTAGCCGCGTTGGCCCAAGGCACGCGCGGCCTCCAGCCCGGTTGGGCCGCCGCCGACGATCAGAACGGAGCTGTCACTGGCCTTGTCCGGCATATGCTCAGGATGCCAGCCGCGCCGCCATTCTTCCCCCATTGTGGGGTTTTGCGTGCAGCGGATCGGCACTCCAATGCTGTCGCCCGAGTAACAGACATTGCAGCCGATGCACTCGCGGATGTCGTCTTGCAGACCTTCGTTGATTTTCCTGGGCAAGAAGGGATCGGCGATTGAGGGGCGCGCGGCCCCAATGAGGTCGGTGATGCCGCGTTTGATCTGGCTGACCATGGTGTCGGGAGATGTGAAGCGACCGACGGTGACGACCGGCTTGCTGGTCACGGATTTCACGTAGTCCATGTAGGGTTCAAGTGCGGCCTCAGCGGTAAACCGTGCCACGCCCATTTCCAGCGCGTAATTGGCGATGTTGATGTCCCACAGGTCCGGCAATTCAGCCAAAAGGCCCAGCATATCGCGCCGCTCACCGTGAATCGGCACGCCGTCCTCGCCGATCTCTTCATCGGCTGCGAAACGTACGGCCACGGCGCAGCGGTCGCCGACAGCTTCCTTGGTCTCTTCAATCAATTCGCGCACGAGCCGGATCCGGTTTTTCAGAGACCCGCCATATTCATCACTGCGCTGGTTGATCTTGGGATTGAGGAAGTTTGACAGCAAGTATGTGTGCGTGGCGTAGACATAGACGATGTCAAACCCGGCATCGCGTGCCCGCAAGGCGGCATCAAGATGCCATCGGCGCAGGTTGCGGATGTCTGTCTTGTCCATCGCGCGCGTCTGAAATGGGTTGCCCGACATATGCGGCATGGAAGCGATGTCCATGGGTACGTCTCGTGTCAGCAAGTTTGCAGAGCGCGCTCCGCCATACCAAAGCTCAGCCCCGGCCAGAGCCCCATATTCATGTACCTTGTCGGTCATCAGGCGATGGGCCGCAATATCGCTTTGATCCCAAAGGCTTGCCGATGGGTGAGGCAAATCATCCGAAGTTGGATGAATAGAGTTGTACTCGGTGCACACAACGCCCCAGCCACCTTCGGCCTTCACGCCTCGCATCTCGGCGACCATGCGGGGCCTGAGCCAGCCCATGCCGGTGCAATGGGGCACTTGATAGAACCGGTTGGGCGCGGTCACAGGACCGATGTCTATCGGCTCAAACAGAGGGTCATAGCGGGGATCACGGGGCATTGGGATCAGCCTTAGTTCGAATTGGCGGGGTTTTGTCGGGAACATCACGGTATTTTGCTCTCGGCCGCAACCAATGATCGAAACAATTTGGTGCGAGATGCGTACAAAAAGCCCCGCATCTCAGGAGTAAGATGCGGGGCTCGCTGTAGCGACGAAGGACTATGCCGCTACAGATCCTCCATGGTCTCCGCCCCACTCACATGGCGAAGACACCAGTCAGCCAGCTGGACGGGACGTCCTGACTGATCGAGGATGGAAATGGAAGGCGCGGCCCCGGCGGCACCGGAGATCCGGATGTGATCACCGTCGAAGCTGGTGAAGGACATCTCCACCGGTTCCACGTAAGTCGGGCTTTGCTCCATCAGGAGACCAACCGCGACCCGCTCACCCATACGCAGACTATCGTAGTAATCTGAGTAGTAGTGAACGCCCGCCATGTTGCGGCCGATAGAGATATTGGCCGCCAGTTTGTCGAGCTCACCTTGGATCGTCAGTGCGTCGTTTGACTTTCGATCCTGGACAAGAGCAGAGCCATCTTCGTTCGGGACATAACGAATAGGCTGGTCGTTGCCCTTGGCGTCGCAATAGGTGAGTTTGCGCTCGACCTTGCTGTCGCAATCCTCAAACATTTCGAAGAATGCTTTGAGGATCGTGACACATCCGCCTGCGACAGTCGCATGACCGGCGCCGTAGGCGGGATGCATTGGGCTGCCTTCGGGGAAGGCCATTGGCAGCAAGAGGTTGCAGTCTTCGTCGATGCACCCTGGCAGTCCGGCCCCTTTATGACCACAGGCCAGGCGTCGCATCTTGGCCATCGCATGCGAGTTCTGGTCCTTGTTGTGATGCACAACGGCCTTCAAAAGGTCCTTGGGCATCTGGTCCAGCATCTCCGCAAACGCATCTCCGGCGCAGCCCAGTTTTTCGAGCTCTCCGGCACAGGCCAGTGTCAGCCGCCCCCCATCGCCTCGGGGCGCGCCCGGCGGTGATAGTTGAACTTCTGACGGCGCACGGCCTTGAGACACCGCGTCGCGATCTCACAAACCAGCGACAGAACATGTGGTCCGCCGAATGTTGCAAAGGCGGTGCGGTGACCTGTGTATGATGGCTCAGGCATGCCCTTGGACGTCGGTGCACCCATTTCCAGCAAGAGCAGAGCCGCGTTCAGGTATGCCTCATACAGCTGGTCGTAGTGCACGTAAGTTGCCAGATCGCGAGGCGTGGTGATGAACCGTCGTTTGGGTTCGAACACATCTAACCCGCGGAAGTCCGCGCCGTTTTGAACGTCACGCCATGAAGGCCAGTCTGTCATATAGTCGAGGCAGCCTTTGGCGGATTGCCCGCGCTGGTCGATTGTGATTGAGCCATACTGGATAAATCCATCACGGAAATCCCAACCGGAGTTTTCGCCGGGGAAATTCGATACCCCTGCACCAGGATTGCCGCCTGCGCGTGAATCCGATCCTATCAGCATGAATTGTGATAAGTACGGTCCCGCCATGGCGCCTGGTGTGGACCCGCGAAAGGCAGTTTCGGATGTGATTGGTCCACCGATCAGACGTGCATCCCGACGGTTGCGCGCGAACTGATCCATGCTGTCATCAGGCGCGGAAAAGAAGTCCATGCCTGCTATGAGCGCTGCCACCTGATTGGCGTCAAGCTGGGCGGGTTTAGATTTTTTACCACAAAGCCGGTCGCCTTTGCCGTCACAGATTTCGGTGAAGGGCACGTCCCGCAGGATGGCAAGACCGTAAACCTCGGCCATTTCCACCGCCAATTCAGGTGTGCTGACACGCGGGGCAGGAGCCATGCCAACGGCACCGGCGTCAGGGCCTTGTAGTTCATACACGTGCCCGGCACGCGGGCTTTCCCAACCGCGCCACTGGGTTTTGACCTTATTGCCCTCTTTGTCTTTCAGAGGCTTGTAGTCGGCATCCAGCGGCTGACAGTCGAAATGGTCGTCAAAACGCGTGATCTCTTTGTCGAAATCACTCGGATTTGGCGAATTGATGGCTTGAACGAAACAGGCGTAGTCATCCTGCTCGTTGAGCACACCATATTCATCATGCGCGAGCCCCTTGGTGAAATTCGCGGGGTATTTAGGTGCATGATCCACCTCTTCCTGGTTCGTGCGTGTGAGCGCCTGCGGCGAAAGGCGCGACACTTCGGTTGCAAGGTCGCGCAGCTCTTTGGCTCTGCGCGCTCGGGCCGATCCGGCCAGATACGGTTCTGAAAATGGTAACTTCATAAAATCCTCCAAAATAAAAATGACGCGTGACCCGCGTCTTGGTGCCACCCACAACTCAAGCTTGCCGTAGCGTCATCAACGGGCCGTTAGCTCTTGCAGTGGGACGGAGGTAAAAAAACGTCAAAAAAATCAGAGAATTTTTGAAGTGGTTGGAGAAATATATTAGCTAAGTATATGTTTACAAATGGAAATAAATTTATTTTTGAATTTTAACGCTTCTTTAACGCAGCTCTAAACACCCCCCTTACAGATTGCCGGAATAGTGGGAGTTACCCTGCG
Organism: Roseovarius sp. S88; assembly: GCF_037023735.1. GTDB lineage: Bacteria > Pseudomonadota > Alphaproteobacteria > Rhodobacterales > Rhodobacteraceae > Roseovarius > Roseovarius phycicola. Next base: position 1,122,277 of record NZ_CP146069.1, read on the forward strand.
AGGTGAGAGAGGAGGATTTTTTGAAGTGACTTTTTGTATTGCCATGCAAAACCGGCGGGCTGTGGCAAGTTATTTGCATCCCCAAACGATCATTAGTCAGCGTAGCGAGTATCTAATTGTATCAAGATCTGGGGGGAAAAATCATATTTGAGTGTCTCCAATGCCGGAGCGTGCACGGGGCTTGAGAGTGAAGCTCCACAAGGGCTTTCTCCCGACCTTGTCATGTGCGCAACGCTCGTCTCGCAGGGACCAGACGGAAAAGAGATCTTCATCGTGGAACAATGCGCTCCCGATGGGTTCGAGACTAAGGGTACGTTTATTGGTGGCGATGGGTATTTCGCTCTGGAACATTCAGGTGCAGGTGTGAGCCTGACGGGGGCCGCGCGTTTCAAGCCCGGCCCCCGAACCAGCGCGGCCTCGTCGCGCTGTGTTTTGTTGGGAGACAATGAACCTGGGGCAACGATCCATTTTACGGCTGAGTATGTGCCTTGGCAGGACGAGCTTTTGCCCAGTAATTTTGGTAGTTCGCCTGACCTGTTTGGAGACAAGTCTGCATGACACATTTCGATCAAACACAGCTTTCAGGGGTTTTTGATAGCAGTTGCCATGCGGTGAGTGCTGTGCGTAACCTTGAAGACGAAACCCTTGTTAGGGCCGAAGGAAGCGACGGATTTGGTGGGGATGCGCCCATGGGGAGCTTCAAAGGGACAGAGCAGGATCGCCTGACAATTTCACTTGTCGGGAACTTCCGGCTTGTCGATCCCGAAGGCAACGAAATTCGGTTATCCGAAAAGAAGGGTCGTGTGCTTTTGGCGATGCTGGCAACCGCGCGTGATCAGCGGCGCTCTCGCGAGTGGCTCAAGTCACGGCTTTGGGGCCGATCATTTGATGATCAGGCCAGCAACTCATTGCGCCAATGCCTGCACTCTTTGCGCAAAATGCTTGGACCCTGGTGCGATGCTGTGCAAGCCGACTACGAACATGTTTGGCTTTCAAGTGTCGAAGTGGAAATAGATCCCGGGTGCGACACGCGCGCGGTGTTTTTCGAAGATGCGCCACGCCTGGATGAAGGCGGCGAAGATTGGCTGCGCGAAGAACGTCAGGCTTTTGAGGCGCGCATTGAAGATGATCGTGGTGCCATGGTGGACACAGGCGTGGTCGCAACACCCATCAAACCTGTCACATTTGCAGCGCGCCCATGTGTACTCATCGGCAATCCGGTGGTGATCACAGATGATGCCATGGCCGACGTCGTGGCCGAGCGGATCACCAATGCGATGGCGACCACATTTCGGCACAATGGATTTTTGGAAACCTATGATCTGCGGGACATGGAAAGCAATCAGCTGGCCGGTCGCGAAGTAGAAAGCGTGCTTTGCCCGCCAGTCCTGGTGGAAACACGGCTTTCGCTCATGGCACGCGAACTTCAGATTACAATTCTGGCGCGTGTCCCGGCCTCTGGGAAAGTTGTCTGGACGTCATCCATAGGCACGGATTGGGACACAGCCATTTCGATTTCGTCGCAAACGCTCAATGAGTTTGTTGCAGGGGCTGCGGATTCCATTGAGGCGGTTGTCATGCGTCAGGCAGGGCAGGCCAGGCGCCCGACGCTTTATGCCGCGGTGCATCAGTTATTTGCCCTGTCGCGCGACGGTTTGGTTGATTCCCATGACATGCTGAGCCAGTTCGATGGTGAAGTGTTTTCTGCCAACGCCATGGCGTGGCGTGCGCTTGCGACAACACTGCTCTTGGGAGAGCGGCATGATCCCTGCCAGGAGGCGGTCTCGGACTCGATGCATTTGTTGGCTCGTGCTTTGGATGCCGAACCATCCAATGCAGTGGTGCTTGCCATTGCCGGGCATGTCGCGGGGTTCGTGCGCCGCGATTTGAATGAGGGCCGTAGACTTTTGGTGGAAAGCCGACGCGCCTTGCCCAACCTGGCCTTTGGTTGGGACGCCACAGCGATGAATGCGGTGTACTCTGGCGATTTGGCTACGGCGCGAGAAGCGGCGGATATCGCCCGCCGCCTTGGGCGTTACAGCCCCTATAGGTTCTACTATGACGCGTCCGCCGCAATTGTTTCAACTTTGGAAGGTCGTCATGAAGACGCCATACTTCTCAGTGAACAAGTTTTGGCCAAACGTCCGGATTTCTTACCGGTTATGCGGCACTTAGTGGCGAGTTATTCGCTGAACGGCCAAAAAGACAGGGCACTACAAGTGTACAAACGCCTACAAAAACTGGATCCGGCATTTGGCACCGAAGAAATGTTGTCACCGGCCTATGTGCTGCCATCGGCCTTGAGTGTGCAAGTCATAAGCGATGGACTGAAGAAGTTGGATTTATTGGATTATCGACCGGCTTAACCGGTCAAAACGAAATTGGTGGGATGGAGTGGGTATGGGCGCTGTGTGCTCGCGCGTGAAGTGGAAGGACTTTTAGATGACCAAAACAAAAACCAAGACCAAAACAAAAACCAAAACTAAAACCAAAACTAAAACGAAGACAAAGTCCTCCGATTTTCTATCTGCCGCTTTCGGTGTGCAGGACGAAAAGTACCGTCGCAAGATTTATGCCCGGTTTGATGATATTGTTGCGTTGCTGGACAAAAATGATGTTCCCGGTGCCCCGGACTATGATGGTGACGGTACACGGCGAGAGCTGGACGACCTGCTCGACAAACAAGCAGATCCAGAACGTGATGCGCGCCAGGCCGAGATACTTGATGAGATTGACGACATAATCACGCCTTTCCTGAGCATTTTTGATGATGCCGCCGGTGCGCCGGGCAGCCTCGTTCGCCTGCTGACACAGCTTCAAAACGCAGGTCTGGCGTTGGCCTCGCATTACAAGAAAAAATTCAACCGACCGCGCCCGCATATTGTGGATCATGGCATCGACCCAACCATAGTTGTGCCCCATCATGCGGCCTATCCGAGTGGTCATGCCACGCAGTCTGCGTTGCTGGCGCACGGCATTGCCGAAGTCTTTGCGCATGATCCAGGAGTTGTGGCCGAAGCCTTTGATGTCGCGTACAGGATCCGGGAAAATCGTGAGTGGGCGGGCGTACACTATGCCTCTGATGGCTCTGCAGGTGCGGCAATTGCGCAAGCGGCCTTCACTGAGTTGCGAGACATTCTGGACGAGCTTTTTGTCGAAGCCATTGAGGATGTGCAGTCTTATGATCCCGGCCCATCGCCCTATTTGGGCAATGGCCCGGTGATGGATCGCAAACCTGCGCCTAAACCTCAGGTGCCGATCGATCAATGGACGCTGCCACGCCTGGGTATCGGCACGGCCGATGTACCATTGGAAAAAGGCGGTAAGGGTGTTTTGGTCGGGCTCTTGGATGGGCCCGTGGATGTCACGCATCCCACGTTTCAGCGTGGCAAAGATCATGCCATCAGTGCTGAGTTGGCAAAGACAACCGACCCTGACAAATGGGCATCATCAACGGCGGTTATCAACGCTGACTACCATCACTACCATGACGGTCGTATGGCCTTTGCCTCAAAAGGAGGCGGGCATGGCACCGCAATGGGTGGTTTGATCGCAGGCACGTCAACACAGGGCGTGTGTGAGGTGTGGGGCACTGCGCCAGAGGCAAAACTCTTACCGGCGCGCGTGACCAACCTTGTATCTGATACACATGAAAACCGGATGGCCGTGGCCGAGGCGATCCTTAAAATGGCATTTGGCGCAGCACCGGTAGATACGATCCTGGTGGGACCGCCTTTTGTGCGGCCTGATCCTGCGAGCTATCCTGACAAATGGGGGAAAGATACCGAAAATCTAGGGCACAACGACGGGCCATGTGACCCTCTCGCCCTGGCTATTCTTTTAGCCAGCTTCAAAATACCGGTCCTGATCCCGTCGGGCAACGATGGCACCGGCAAGATTTCCTATCCCGGAGCACCGGAAGACTTTGAACAAGTGCTTGGTGCGCTGGGCGATGCCAAAGGACGCATATGGGTGGCGCAAATGCTCAAATCCTTAGGGCACGAGCCTGACGCCGAGACACTGGAACGCGCTTCAGATGCCTTGGCGCTGCATGCGGATGATCCGTTTGCAGGCACTGGGATTATCGTTGTGGGGTCGGCCAAGTTGAGCAACCCGGCCAATAAAACGTCCAAGCTTGTACCTGCGCATTACAGCCAATTTGGTCGTGGCCTGTGCTGTTTGTGCCCAAGCGACCGTGATGAAAACCCTGGCGCAGAGCCAGATCCGGAGGCTGCGAAGAAATTCAATTATGTCCCGGCCCCAGACATTTTGGGTCATGGCGGGTACGCCGAAGACCCGGGGCAGCTTGCATCACATCAGGGTGGAGAATATGGGTTTGGAGGCACATCTGCGGCAACGGCCCAGTCGGCTGGAATGATTGCCCGCATGATCCAGGAGCGCAGAAAGTCGAAGATGCATGTTGATGGACCATCCATTCGCAAGGCGATCGTGGATGGACTGGGTCCGGACTATGATACGCGTCATGGCTACGGTCTTTTGACCATGGGGGCGCTTTTGCCAAAGCTTGCTGAACCGGTCGCTTGAAACGAGTCGCTGATTGCTCGGCCTGAGCCTTTTTCAGAGCCGGGCAATCATCTTTTCAAATCAGGCATCGCAATCGAATTCAACCATCGCCGGGCCTTCAACGCCGTTGTCCCAGACATAGTCTGAAACTGAGTCCTTCAGCGGCCCGAGCTGTCCGATCATGTAGTCGGCAATCAAAATGCGATACCTTGATTGACAAGCGGCTTTGACAAAATCTGCGTCGACCAGAGTTGCGGGATCTGCGGGTCGCGCGAGCAACTGCTCAGGGTTTCTGAACGCCGGAAAGAAATGTGCTGGCGCTCCATAAAGGACAGCGCGATCAGAGATGCTCGAAACGGCTGTGGCGATGGCTGCCGATTTGGCACGTTGGGATTGCGACAGGCTGTAGTCCTGGAAGGCCAGGTAAGATGACCAGCCAAGCCCCAAAGCAACCGCATGCAGCGCGACATGTGGTGTTGCCGTCTGACTGGAAAATCCGGCCAGAAATGAGAAAGCCGCCACGCCTGTAAAGACATATAGTGATGCGACTTGGCTGAGCCAAAATACTGAGTCATTTGCAAAAACTACGAACAAAAGGGGAGCCAGAAATCCGAATGCGGCCGTTGCTGACAAAATGTAAGGATTTGCCATGGTGTGTTTTTGCCAAAGCTCCAGAATGATCCAGGCCGCGAGCATTGCGAGCAACGGCACCATGGGCAGAAGGTAACGCATGTTCGAACTCATACCGCCGTGCCAGCTGCGCAGAACAAAGGGTAAGGCCCAGGCCGCCACAAAAATCAGGATAAGTGTCACACTTCGCCGCCGTTCTCCCCAAACAAGACCAATCAACACTGCAAGGCAACCAAGCCAAGGTAAGCTCTGAACGAGTGCTTTTTTGGGAAGCCCCCAAAAGGCAACAGTGCCATCGGGGAGGGCGACCAGTGCGCCGGGTCGCGGATCATGGATGACGGTTGAATCGAGGAAAATCGCATGGATGCCGACCACCAGCTTATTCAGGATCGGGACGATTGGGCTTAGCGCGATGGCCGCCGCGCTCAGGAGGGTGACACCTGCAAGGATGTGCTTTCGTTCCAGTTGAATGCGGGTTTGGCGTCGCAGGAATGTCAGCCCAGCCAGCGCCACCAAAATTCCAATCCCCAGAGGCATATAAGTTGCAGCGTCCGTACCACCACCGGATTTTCCATAGGATAGGGGGTTGTACGTGCCAAAGCGTAGTTGATTTGAATAGGCCAGCAGCGCAACAGTCGGCACCATGCCCAGCGTGCCAGCGACAATGACGCCAAAGGGCTTGCGCGCGTAGAGGATGGTCGCAGCTGCGATGGCGGGTAGCAATAGCAAGACTTCCAGCCTGAACGACATTCCAAGGCCCACACAGAGGCCCGACCAAAACGCCGGATGCCACGCGGCGCGCGCCCGATCCATGGCGTTCAGAAACAGCAGAATTGCCAAAGACACAAAGAAAAGGCTTATGGAATGAGGCCATTGCCCCACGACATATTCGCTCCAGAAAGTGGCGAACGAGAGTATAACAATTGTGAGACGCGCGACTTCCGAGGTGCCGAACAAGCGTTTGGCCAGCGCGTAGGTGGTGAATAATGCACCAATGCTGGCCAGGACGTTCAGAACGATCAGGCTTTTTTGCCCAAATAGATCGATCAATGACGCAGCCGCGAGTGCCGAGCCGACAGGATACTGAGGAACAAGCCCGTTTGGCCCGTTCACAAGTAAGACGTGCCTCAGATCCTCGGACCCAAAAACATCATATCCATTCTGAACGACAAAATTTCCATTGTTGCGGAAGGATTCAGCGCCAAGGCGGTAGAGGGATTCGTCGGTGTTATAAAGACCATCTGATGCGAACACACCGAGCATGATCCAAACACCGGTGAATACCAAAAGTATGAATAACGAAGTGCGGTTTTGGAACTGGCTCATTCCAGCTTGTTTCCATCCAATTCAGCGCGCAGCAATCGCCCGCGAATATCGGCCGATAGAACCCTGTTGGCCGCGATCAAATCAGCGATCAACCCCGCGACAAAGAAAATCGCCCCGACACCGATTAAGGCCGACCCTATGACCAGCGATTGAACATGTCCGTCACCCTGGCCTGTGGAATAAAGGTAGATGAAGCGCAAAAACGCCATTGCCCCAGGCAAGGCAGATATTGCTGCAAGCCAAGAAAAGAATCGCAGAGGGCGGTACAGCACCGCGATCCGCAGGATGGTCTTGATGGAACGTCGAATATACTGCGGGATGGATCGGATCAGGCGAGATTCCCGTGTTGGGTCATTGACCTCGATTGGGACCGACATCATGGGAATGCCCATGCGACCCGCCTGGATAATGGTTTCCAAAGTATATGTGTAGCGATCGAACACATATAGCTTGATCGCAGAGTCACGGTGAATGGCGCGAAACCCGCTTGGCGCATCATCGATTTTGGTCCCGCTGGCCTGGCGCACAACCCAGCTTCCCAGCTTTTGCAGCGAACGTTTGACCAGCGAGAAATGTTCGATCGTGGAAATGGGGCGCGCGCCAATTACAAATTGCGCGCGACGGTCCAAAATCGGCTGGGTCAAATCTGGGATACAGCGCGCGGCGTACTGATTGTCGCCATCGGTATTCACGATGACATCCGCTCCGGCGCGCAAGGCGGCTTCCAGACCAGACAGAAAAGCAACTGCGAGACCTTGATTGTGCGACTGGCGCACAATGTGATCAACGCCGTGTTCTTCCGCAACTTCAACCGTGCGGTCGGTAGACCCATCGTCGATAATGAGCCATTCGACCTTGTCAAACCCCGGAACCTCGCGTGGCAAATCCGCGAGGGTTTCGGGCAAGGTCGCTTCCTCGTTGTAGCAAGGTATCTGGATTACGAGCTTCATCAAACCGGCCGTCTTTCGAAAGGTGTGCTACAAATGTTCAAGGAATGTGGCAACAGTAGGGCTGAAAACCTGCAATTATTGTAAATTTGGGAACAATACCACATCGCTTTCGCTTTGAATTTTGTAGACAGGTTTGCAAATGTAGCCATCAAACGTCTGCGTGTTCGCTGCATAATGCTGTGTCTGTGCGTAAGATCGAGCCGGTAACTGGAATGCAATAGATGCAAAACAAGCCATTCTCTCTTGCGCCAAGCGTTAAATCAGATGGCGATCTCGCGTAATGGCATCTCCAAATCACAGGCTTCTTGTAGGGTGGTCAAAGCTCGTCAGTTCCAATCTTATGGCGGCCATTCCGTTTCTGTTGGCAAACGCAGTGGCGGCGCGGTCCTTGGGGGTGTCAGGGTTTGGTCAGATCGCAATAATTCTGGCCTACACAAAAGTCATTGATGGATTTTTCAATTTCCAATCGGTCAACGTGCTCACCCGGTTTTTGACGGAAGCCCTGGAAGACAAGAATATCCCGAACTTCAGAGGGTTGGTGAAAGCGGGTTTTTTGGTCGATTTTTTGACCGCGCTCTTTGCCTGTGGTGTTGCATTATCCGGGATATTTCTACTTCAACGGGTCATCGGCCTCGAAGAAGACCTGGTGATGTTCGCCGCTTTGTTTTGTCTCATCATTCCTACCCGGATATTCGGAGTAACCGAGGCAATTCTGCGAAGCTTTGACAAGTTCTGGACCATTGGATTCCGGCAAGTGCTGCTCGCAGGTTTGGTCATGTGTGGATGGATTGTTTTGGCGTGGCAAAATGCCGAACCAGCCGCCTATCTCATGGTTTGGTTTGGGGCGGAACTTGTCACCAACCTTTGGTTCATCTCGCGCGCATCGGCCGCTTTGGAGAACACATCGATCTCAGATGTGTGGAACGCAAGCGCCCAGGCGGCCATTCAGAGGGCTGAAGGCTTTTGGAGAATGCTCATTCAGACGAACATCACCTTTGGAATTCGCCTTCTGAGTCAGGATGCAGACATTATTTTCGCTGGGGCTGTGTTTGGCCCAGGCGCCGCTGGATTGTTGCGGGCTGCCAAGGACTTTGCAAACCTCGCAGGTCAAATCGGCCGACCAATCCAACAAGTTTCAAGCTCGCAGATTGCGCGGAAAATGCAACTTTCTGGCCCGCGAGCGGCTGTTGGCTTTGCCCGGAAAATCGCCGTGCTAAGCGCCGCGCCGGCGTTGCTGTTGGCGTTGTCATCCTACTGGTGGGCCGGTGATTTCTTAGCCGTGATATACGGAAATGGCTATCAAGTTGCAGGCCTTGTTGCGGTGGTTTTGCTATTGGCCAAAGCGATCAATCTGGGAGGCGTAACGCTTTTGCCACTCACGATCGCTCTTGGAAATTCCGGCGATTTTCTTTGGACGGTGATTTTGGCAACTCTTTGCTACTTTGCCGTCATGCTGCTCATGGCCCCGTTTGCCGGATTGCTTGGGATTGCCATTGCCCATGTTTCCTTTGAACTTACTTGGCTGCTGACCACCTGGAACCGTGTTTACAAAGCAATGCACCATGTAGAAGCAGCCCGCTCTGCGGGTTGAGACACCCCAATTTCCATCAACGAATGTTAAGCCTGTGAAGCACCTGCCGAACCGCATGTTTGAAGGGCGCTGCCTGAATAAAGTTAAGCTGCTCTGGATGAACGAGATCAATAAAGTCGCCGCGCGCGGTGTTTAAAGCCAGGAGTGATTGTTCCGCATCTGACTGGGATTTTACATAAAGCAGCATGTTCTGCCGATACCACCAGGCAATGTCTTCATCATCCCATATCAGGGGACGCACAATATCAACTGGTTGAAAACCATGCTGTGCAAAGAGATCTGCCCAATAACTTTGCCACTGCTCGTTCTTGTGGCCAGTGCCGCCTTGCCCCGGAATCGCAGCGGAAAACAACACAAGGTCGCTGAGTTGACAGAAGTCGGCCACAAGCGAGACCGCGCGCCCAGGATCTAAATGCTCGGCCACTTCAAGAGACATGGCGAGATCGAATTTTTCATCCTTTGGCAAAGGCTTGCTCAGGTTGAATTCCTGAAACTCTTCACGTTCAATGGCAATTGCGTTCTTGTCGACCCACGGACCGTCAAATCCCTTGACCCGCGTCGCGCCCAGGTCTTTTGAGGCGGCCAGCCAGGTCCCGACACCACAACCGATATCGCAAACACTGCTGATGTTATGCCATCCAAAGACATGTTTGAGTATTGTGTCCGCCGCGTAACGCGTGCGCGCATTTCTGTCGGCATGATAGGTCTTGCCGTAAAGCCTCTTTGCCATGATTTTGTGTTCCTCGGATGGTGAGGTTTATTGTTGAGTGTTAAGACGTCGGAATGGATATACTGAAGATGATCCCGAGACCAGTGCGACGTACCGCAAGAGTGCATGTCCTGCCACCGCTCTTGCGCACAGTACGTTGGATTAAGGGAGAAAAACCATGCCACCCTGATGTCCGCCGCTTTGGCGTTGAAGGGTCTGAGTGTTTTCAAGGTTACTACGACATCTCTCCGGTCTCAGATGATGGTGAAGCCATCTTGGCCCATGTCGTGAAGCATGCGCCATGTCGGCTAAGTGGATCTGAAAGCGCATCCGTCGGCTATTTCGAGATCAACTCCGGCCAATTCATTGAGATTGCGCAGACCGGTCTTTGGAGCTGGCAACTCGGAGCGCGTTTGATGTGGGTTCCGGGGCAAGAAAAAAGATCGCATTTAACACCATCATAGACGACGCCCCGTGTTTTGTCGCGGCGTCGAACAATGGTCCGGTGCAAAAACTGTGCGACCTCCCTTTGTTTGATGCTGATTTTTCGAAAAAAATTGGTATATCGCTGAATTTCGGTAGGCTTGCCTATGCGCGCCCTGGTTATGGCTATGGGGCATTGGAAGATCCATTTTCAGGGACGTCACTGGCAGATGAAGATGGTTTGTTTGCAGTCGATCTCGAGTCAGGTCAGGTCAACAAGGTGGCGTCGATGCCTCAGTTTTCTGGACTCATACCTCAACACAACAAGATCGATTTGCACTATCTCAACGCAGCAAAGTTGAGCGCGACAGGTGAACGGTTTTCAGTTCTGTACAAAACCATTCCATCCTTGGAACATCCGCACACCTGGAATGTGAATGCGGTTGTCGGAACACTTGACGGCAAGGAATTGCAACGGGTTCCGCTGCCTGGAAATGCCTCGCACTATTGGTGGATTGACGACGACAGAATTGTCTACACATCTAACAAAGGACGCAGGTCAGACTATCTTGTGTATAACTGTCAAACCGAAACTTTGACGCCGCTCACGGCACCTGCTCCATCAGTCGATGGGCATCCCAGTTTACACGTGCCTACCGGGCGCTGGGCAACCGATACCTACCCTGACCTATGTGGCGAACAGCACTTGTATGTTCTAAGCGACGACATGCAACACAGGCTAGGCCAGTTCAAAGCATCCACCAGGTATTCCGACGAATGCCGGTGTGATCTTCATCCGCGGTGGAGCCGTGACGGGAAATCCATCTTCTTCGACAGCACGCATAACGGGTCTCGCGCCATCTACCGCATCGCATGTGACGAGGCTGGGTCATGACCAAAATCAGTGTTGTGATGAGCGTCCACAATGGGTTGCCCTATCTGCGCGACTGCCTTGCAAGCCTTGAAGACCAAACAGAAACCGACGTTGAATTCATCTTGGTTGATGATGCATCAACCGATGGCTCTCTGGACGTGCTGAAAAGATTTGCAAAATCCAATCAACACACGCATCTCATTGTCAACAAACAGAATAAAGGCCTGACCAAGGCGTTAAACCAGGCCTTGGAGGTCGCATCCGGGACATACATTGCCCGGATAGACGCCGACGATATGTGCTACCCCACACGGTTCGAAAAACAACTGCGCTTCATGGAAGACCACCCGCAGATTGTTGCCTGCGCGTCCGGGTATCGAATGGTTGACGACCGTGGAAAAACGCTGCGCACAGCGCGGCGCGAACTCAAAGACTGGCAAATCAGGTGGTTGCTGAGTTTCAATCCGCCAGCACCGCATCCAACCTACTTTTTCCAGCGTCTCGACCCGAATGGCCGGGCCATAAGGTACAACGAAGACTTTGCAACCGCTCAGGATTACGACCTTTGGTCAAGGTTAAGCACACTTGGCGAAACTTATGTTATGCCAGAGGTTTTGATCGACTACAGGCGTCACAGCTCGGCCATAACCAGCGCCAAGCGCGATGAACAGGCGGAAAATTGTGCCAAAATTGGATTGGTCAATCTAAAGAAACGTTATCCCGACGACGTGCTCAAGCAGATGTCGACCTTTGTCGATTTCTTCGCGTACAAACAAAAAGCCGACCCCAAAAGCATCGCGGCCGCAGTCCACGGTGCCGACACTATGCTGCGAGCCGACACAACATTGTCCGGCCACGACAGCCGCTGGCTAAAACGCATGACAGCCGGTCTTTTGGCCGAAGGGATACTTTCCAGAGGTCAAGGCCTGACACACCTGCGCACGATTTTGGCCTTTCTGTTCCAGGCCAGGGCGTATTTACCGTGGCTTCTTGTGGCGGTCGCAAAAGAACCAGGTTTGATGATCAAGTCCTTGCAAGGATTTTTTGCGACCAGGCAGTGAGACACGCGGGCACGAAAATGTCTGAAAGGCGTCACGAGAGGCCTAGCCAATAGCATTTGAGCGCGTGCGAGCTCTTCGCGGTTTTTGCTTTCTGGGTACAGTGTGTTTTGTTTTGGATAACAGAGTGGCTATACGCGCGGTATTACTAGAAGTTTTGACGTCCGATATAGAAAGTCACTTAGCAACCAGTGAAGACGGTCAGAAATGCGCAATCGACCGTCTGATGACAAATATGCCGCGCCTGAAAGGCTGGCGCGGATTGCAAAAACGACTCTGGTGCAAGCGAAATGGCCTTCAATTTGCTTGAACAGCACAATAGATGAAGGCGATGCTGACCTAGCCCATTTGATCACGAGACGAGGACACAATGGCAGCCCCAACACTCGAAAACTGGGAGATGACGGCGGCGCTGAACGATCTCACGGTTTGGTTGATTCAGCAGGGGCTTGAAAACAAGCCTGTCGAGATTTGGCTTGAGACCTGCTGCACCCGGCTGGTCGCGGCCGGTATTCCCTTGCTGCGCGTGAACGTCGCTATGCAAGCACACCATCCCGAGATTGGCGCCTTGGCCTTTCGTTGGCTCCGAGATGGCCAAAACGAACGCGAGGAATTTCATCGCTCGGCGGAAACTCAGGAGGATTTCCTGCGCAGCCCGATTTATTATCTGCTGAGCAACAATACAGAAGAGATCAGACAGAATCTGACAGTGCCGGACCCTGCATTGAACTTCCCTATCTTCGATGACCTTCGCGAACTTGGGGCTACAGACTATATTGCCGTGAAGAGGTTTTTTCTTCTCGACGACGATGCGACCGCTGTGGACCCGACCCAAGACGAAGAGGGCGTGATCATATCCCTGATCACAGATGCGCCTGATGGATTTACCGACGCCCACCTCGATGGGTTGCGACAACTTTTGCCGCCTCTTTGCCTGACCCTCAAATCCGCAGCAAACCGACAAATGGCCGAAGATATCACAGCCGCGTATCTGGGCCGAGACGCAAGCAAACGAGTGCTATCCGGTGATATCATCCGCGGGTCCTCTCAAACGATCTCAGCAGTTATCTGGGATTTCGATTTGAAGGGATTTACCAAGCTGTCGGAAACCTTACCGGGCACAGCGATCATCGACATGCTGAATGACTATTTTGCCGTGGCTGTGGATGTCGTCGATGGCCATGGCGGAAATGTTTTGAAATTCATGGGCGATGGCTTACTGGCGATTTTCGACATGGATCAGATTCCTGATGCCAGGCGCGTTGCAATTGAGGCCGCTCTGGAGCTGCGCGATGCCTTTGTTCCCCTGAACGAGCAGCGGGCCGGAGACGGCCTGACGACTACGGACTTCACGCTTGCCTTGCATGCCGGTGACGTCCTCTACGGAAATATCGGTGGCAAAACCCGGCTTGATTTCACGGTGATTGGTCCAGCGGTGAACACGACCTCGCGCATCCTGGGCATGTGCAATGCAGTGGATCAGCCTATCGTCATTTCAGCCAAGGTGGCCGCCCCATTGCTGGAGAGCATTCCCAATCTGGTGTCCCTTGGCCAATATCGCCTGCGCGGTGTCCGAGACCGTCAGGAACTTTTCACACTGGATTAGGCGGGGCCAGGACATGTGCGGATCGAAGAGACCGGTTCGGATTATGAGATAGCGTCGTTGCGTAACTTGTTTCAGCTACTATCCTGAGCCAATGGATCATTTGGCCAAGCTCACCAACTGGATGATGAACGACGGGCGTTGCTCGGGCGACCCTGTGAAAATCGTTTCACATTTCTGCACGTCATTGATCGACGCTGGTGTGCCGCTTTGGCGCGCCAATATTGGTCAGCGTTTTGCCAATCCCTTGCTCATTGCGTGGGGCGTGGTTTGGACACCTGAAGAAACCGAAACCTATGACGTGACGCATGAAATCACGCTGACGGACAGCTATGTCGGCAGTTCTTTTGAGTACATTCTGGAACACAGAAAGCCGCTGCACAAAAGCCTGCGGCAGCTTGACCCCAAGACGGACCATATTTCTTATCTTGAGTTTGCCGAACAGGGCGGCACGGATTACTACGCCTCTCTGCTTTATTATGGCGACGGCTCGCTGCATGGATGCACCTTTGTGACGCGGGATCGCGATGGGTTCCTGCCGGAGAATCTGGAGATGATCGAGGCAGCATTGCCGGCCCTTTCCTGTGCTATGGAACCCATCACCATGCGCAAATCATCCAAAGGTCTCTTGCGGACCTATCTTGGGGACGGACCGTCAGAGGCAGTTTGGAACGGCACGATCAAACGCGGCGAACGCACAAGAATTGAGGCCGTCGTCATGTTCTCTGACCTGCGCGGCTTTACCACAATGTCAGACACCGCAAGCAAGGAACATGTTTTTGAGGCGTTGAACGGATATTTTGACGTGGTCGTCCAGTCCGTCGAGGAAAACGGTGGGGATGTCCTTAAGTTCATGGGCGATGGCATTCTATCGATTTTTCCGATTTCAGACCCTGTTGGTCGCGCTGAACAGTGCCAAAACGCGGCGCGCGCGGCGCAAGATGCAATGGCCGGTCTCGCGGCTCTCAACCTTGGTCGAAACCAAGCTGGCCAGCCGCCTTTGGACTTTGGCATCGGGATCAATGTCGGACATGTCAGCTATGGCAATATCGGAAGCCCCGGACGGCTGGATTTTACGGTGCTTGGAGGTGCGGTCAATGTCGCGAGCCGGGTTGAGGGGCTGACCAAGACTATTGGGCACCGGATCTTGGCAACGGCCGCTGTGGCCGCGGCCGCGCCTGATTTCTTTTCTTCCTGTGGGTCCTACGCGATACGAGGCCTGCCGGACGAAATGGAACTGTTCGCGCCCATCGAGGTCTCAGACTAAAGGAATTCACAGCTGCGACGTGCGAATGGCTTGGCACCAGTGAGCGTTGCGCGTGATTGCTCTAGGCTCAGCGTATCAACAGAGCTATGTTGCGGCATGGGCAGTGTAATGACCGACTTAACATTCTACGACGGTTTACCCAAATTCTCCGATTTCGCCGATTTGTCTGACGATGGGAATTACGCTCCTTTGCCGGATGACTGGTTGATCGGAACATCCGACGTCAAGGGGTCGACCGAAGCTGTCGAAAATGGACTCTACAAAACCGTCAACATGGTTGGTGCAGCGGTTATTTCCGCGCAGATAAACGCACATAGCGGGGCGTGCTTTCCGTATATTTTTGGTGGGGATGGCGCTAGTTTTGCGGTGCCACCGCCTTGGAAGAACCGCACGAGCGACGCATTGGCAGCCGTCAAGCTTTGGGCGCATAAAGAGTTTGAGATGCACCTGCGTGTTGGCATGGTGCCTGTTTCAGAAATTCGCGCGGCGGGATTTGATGTGAAGGTCGCCAGGTTTCAGGCCTCCCAAGGCGTCGACTATGCAATGTTTAACGGCGGCGGGCTCAACTGGGCTGAAACGCAGATGAAAGCGGGTGAAAACGCTGTTCCGGAGGCAAGCTCGGGCGCGACACCGGATTTGACGGGATTGTCCTGTCGGTGGAGCCATATGCCCAGCAAGAACGGCGTCATCCTGTCGGTTATTGTGATGCCGCAGGCGGGCGTCCCTTGGCCCAAATTTACCGAGTTTATTTCACGTGTTCTTGGTCGGGCAAGCCGCCTTGGGGCAAGCGGCCATCCCTCGGCCAAGGAAGGTCCAGGCGTGTCTTGGCCCCCAGTTGGTGCCACGCTTGAGGCGCACGCACAGCGCGGTCAGGGGTCATTGGGCAAAGCGCGTCGCAAGGCGTTGTTTGAGAGTTTTGTTGCTTGGGTACTCATCAAAACCGGCCTGAAGGTTGGAGGCTTTGACGCGCGCAGATATCGCCGTATCGTCGGTGAGAATGCGGATTACCGGAAATTCGAAGACGGGCTAAAAATGACGCTGGATTGCGATGCCGAAACCGAAGCGGATCTGAGGGTTTTGCTCGAACAAGGTGCGAAAGACGGGATCATCCAATATGGCTTGCATGCGCAGTCTGAAGCCATGCTGACCTGTATTGTGCCCTCGATCATGGAGGACAATCACGTTCATTTCGTTGATGGAGCCTCTGGTGGCTACACGGCTGCGTCGCGGTTTTTGAAGAGCTGACGTGACGCGAGCTGGGTCGTCACATGTGTTCACATTGAAGTCGAGTGGGGCCGGTGACCCCTTGGGTTGGTTGATAAGCCCCCCACTTATGCATAAGCTATTTCGAAGCTTCTCAGCCATGTTGGGACCCCCAAAATGTTCGATCCCGCCACAATGGTAGCTGCTGCTTTTGGCAATCATCTTGCTGAAACGTATCTGCAAGCTTTCCCAGAACAAAAGCCGCAATATGCAGTTTTTTTGAACAAAACTGCGCACGAGACGCTTCAAGTGATTGGTGCCTCAGATGCACCCTATCACGACGCAGAGCACACAATGATCGTCACGCTGGTTGGCCAACAGATTATCCAAGGCCAGCAAAAAACAAGCAGGGTACTCCCAGAGGACTGGGTGCACTACATCGCGGCGCTTCTGATCCATGACATTGGCTATAGGCGTGGCGTTTGTGAAGGTGACACGTCCAACGAAGTAATTGTCAATGACGCGGGTGAACGGATTTTCCCGCCGCGCGGGGCTACTGATGCTTCTCTTGCGCCTTACCATGTTGACCGGGGTAAAATCTATGCGCGGCAACGCTTTGCAGGCAGTGGAATCGTGGACCCAGAGCGTATCGCAGCGGCCATCGAGTACACGCGCTTTCCAGTGCCGGATGATCCAGCCTATGCAGACTTGAACACCGAACCGGCGCTGGTGCGGGCGGCGGACCTGATTGGTCAGATTGCTGACCCTCACTATCTTGACAAGCTAAGCGCGCTTTATCGCGAATTCGTCGAAACTGACTTTGCCGCAAAGCTCGGGTACAGCTCTCCCATGGACTTGGTTGAGCATGTTCCAAACTTTTTCCAACACAAGGTTCAACCGCTGATTGGCCCGGCGCTTGAGCATCTCAGGCAAACTGCTGATGGAAAAGAGGTAATCGCGCAACTGGAGCGCCGGGTCTCTCAAGCCTCTCGCCGTGATATTGCACTGAGACCGTACCCTGGGACGTAAGATCTTGTTCTATGCCTCTTGTGCATGTGCTGCGTTCGCCACCAGCCGCTTGGTCACGAGGCGCATCACGGACATGGCGAATTTCGGGTCTTCGTACTGTAGTCGGGTAAAGCGCTTTTCGTTGAGCTCATAAACAACCGTATCTTCCACGCATCGAACCGTCGCCATGCGCTCGGCGCTGCTGTTGAAGAACGCCATCTCGCCAAAGATATTTCCTGCTGGCACCGTCACATCCTGGCCCTCGATTTCAACGCGGCCCTCGGCCAGATAATACAGGCTGTCGACCGGATCTCCCTTTTCGAAAAGGACATCGCCCGCCTGGATGTCGCGCCTTTTCCCGTAAGCCATGGCAGTGGAGAAATCCGTTTCGGACTCATCGGTCATGTGCGTCACCAATCTGCGCAGCGCGATGAGTTCGTAGAGGCGATAGGCGTTCATCGCTAGCAAAATGACTTCAATCGTCAGAAGCGGCCAGATTTGAAACACGGCGCTATAGATGATGAAGCACACCGAAGACAAGATGACCAGAACCCGCAGCCAGATCATCGAATTCATCGAGAATGTCGCGAGCTTGAATGCAACAGCGAGCCAACCGACAGCCTCAATCATGTGCTGCGTGGTGATGAATTCCATTGGCCAATACTCCTCATGCGCCCGTCGAATTACGAACCAAATCAAAGATTCAATCAAACACTATGGTCTTGTTGCCGCGTTCATGGACAAAAGTACAGATTTTGATGATCTCAGAAACAACGCTGCGCGATCAGCATCACTTGTCATCCATGTGTTTCTGCAAAGTGTGGGCAATGAGACTGCCATGTCCAAAGAGCGCGCTATGGCTGCGATGGCGCATATTTTCCTGCGGCGGGTTCTTGATCAGCCGCCAGCCCATCCATATGGCGATGGACGCAAAGATGATGCTGCCAATCGCCTGTCCGATAATGATCCCTTGCGCCCCCAACATCATTCCACCAGCGACGACAAAGGGCCAGGTGCCCAACGTGTTCTGTCCCCAATTCAACCAGGTTGAATAAGACGGGCGCCCCAGGGTGTTGAATGAGGCACTCGCTACAAAGACAGAGCCGCTGAAGAAGGACGACAGCGCCACAGGGAAGCAATAAAGGTAAATCAATTCTCTGGTCAGATTGGTGGCGTTGAAGAGATCTGCAATCGGGCCACGCAAGACAAACAAGAGCAGGGTGATGCAGAGGACGTAGATCGCGACAAACTTGATCGCATCAAGATACGCGCGTCTAACCCGGTCAACATGCCCGGCGCCGAAATTCTGTCCGATGATCGGCCCGATGGCTCCCGACAGCGCCCAAATGACGGAAAAGGCGACGGGCGTCATCCTCCCGATCACGGCCATCCCGGCCACCGCCTCTGGCCCGAATTTCGACATTTCACGGGTCATGATCGCCGTGCCAATGGGGGTCGCCACATTGGCCAGTACGGCCCGGCTTGCAAAATGTGTCACCGTTTGGAGATCACGCCAGAGCAAGCGCAGGTTAGGGCGGACGAAGGCTTCGTGCTTGCGCAAAGCCGGATAAAGCGCGAGGCCCAACGTCACGAACCGCGCGGCCACCGTTGCCCAGGCCGCGCCTGGCAGGCCCATGTTGAGGACGAAGATGAAGATAGGGTCAAGCACCGCATTGGTCAGCGCCCCAAAAAGCGATGGGTACATCGCCAGCCGGTTCTCACCATAGCATCGCAATGCCGCAACCGTGACCATGGACAGGCCTGAAACCCATGTAAACGGAATGACGATCCAAAGGTAAGTCGCCGCCAGTTCCGCCACTTTGCCCGTGGCCCCGAGAAGGCCCACAAAAAATTCAACATTGATCAATAAAATCAGAGGAATGGCGATCCCTGTCAGCATAACAAGCATCGCCGTGCTCGTGGCGTATTCGCGAGCCTCCAGCTCATCATCCTCGCCGATGGACCGCGATACCAAAACGCCAGCTGCAACAGATAGGCCAATATTGATGGCGCTGGTAAAGAACATCAGGGCACTGGCATAGCCCGCCGCCGCCGCCATTTCCTCATGTCCAAGCATCGAGATGAATATCAGGTCGATCAGATCAACCGCATAGATCGCCATCAGACCAATGCTTGCCGTAAAAGACGAAACCGAAACGTGACGCATGATGCTGCCGGTCGTGTATTTGGCGTTCTTCGCGGTCGTCATCTCATATCTTTCGTCGTTGAGCCGTTCTCTGTCAGCAAAAGCAGTCCGGGCGTGCTCAAATGTCCTGGTGCACACGATTAGTCTACAAAGGATACACGAACGCTGGTAGCCAAGAGTTTCAAAGGTCATTTAAACCGCTCAGCGCACAAAAGATGCCAAGTGGTCTGGCCAGATCTTGAGCTATAAGGTTAACCGCCTTCGCGCTTTTTGGCAGGTTTTGCTTTGCCGGTCGTTCAGCTGGGTAGGCCAAGTGTGGCCCATCGGTGCATTATTCGGGAAGGTTGGCTGGGGTGGTAGGAGACGCTCAAAGTCGAAGATTTCCATCGCCCACCGCCTCCGCCGACCGCCTCAGGGGCACTTTCCGGGGGCATTACGGAGGGAAAAACGGACGAGAAGGGTGTTCAGGGTGCCGCTCACACGTGTCTGCGGAGCCGGCTCTCTCCCATGTCGTCTCACGTAGCCGCCCAGGACACCTCAACCGACACCGACGCCGCCTTTCGCACCGACAGCCACCGGGGACGCGCGGAAGGTGACGCGAGAGGGAACGTCATCGCGGCGGACGGGGGCGGCGAGAGCGGTCGGCGGGGGCGGCGCGCGCGGAGGGGAGAAGGTTGCGGGAGGCACGAGAGAAACGAGCTTATGGGGTGGGGAGAAACAAAAAAGGTGGCTCAGTGATTGCACACGTCGCAGATGGACGCATCCGAGGTCACAGTCCCCTCCGCTGCTCCAAATTCGCCGCCGCAGACCAGACATGTGTTGGTTGGTCCGGAGCCAGCGCGCTTTGCATCTCTGCGCTGTTCCCGACGCTTTTCTGCAGCGCGTCTTTCCTCAAGCCATTTCCAACTTTCATCGTCCGTGAAACTCATTTTTCACCTATGTTCAGGATTGTATCAGTCTCTGCGCCGTCTCAATTGAGCAGTCCAAGCTGGCGAAAGTAAGGCGTCAGTTTGTTCGTGAGGAACTTTATCTTTGGGCGCTGCAAGCAATGGATTTCTCATAGTAGACCTAAGCGGTCACCATCACATTCCGTCGCATCGGTCACTTAGGGGTGGAATTGCGAGTTCACTTCATATGCAACAAACGGCGGTTGCATTAGTGACGGCGGCCCCTGCGATTTGTGTTCGCCCTTCGCGATAGCACGTACTGGTTTGAAGCGTGGCGAAGCATGAAACGAGAGTCGACTATGTTACTCATTTACGGCATCATTTAAGCCTATCAACCGTCGAAGAAAAAAACTTATGAAGTTGTTTCCTCAAGACCCTGATATGGTTCTATATCAAACTGGTTTCGAGAGCGATATTCTTGAACGCGAACTCATTTCAAGACAGCTGTCCGAACTCGTCGAGCGAATAGAAGATCCGATTGTGCTAGCACTTGATGACAAGTGGGGCTCAGGCAAGACCTTTTTCCTAAAGAGGTGGGTCACAGCTCACACTGATAAGAATGAGGGGACCGCCGTAACCGTCTATTTTGACGCCTTCGAGAACGATTATCTCTCCGACCCTCTTGTTTCCATCATCACCGCTGTGAGTGCACGCATTCCAAAAGAACAAGGGGCAACGGTCCAAAAATGGAAACACGTTGCCACAAAGCTGGCAAAGCCAGCCTTTGGCATCGCACTTTCGTTGGCAACGTTCGTCGCAAAGCAGCATCTCGATGAGATGGGAGATGTGCTTGCGGATGCAGTTCGTGACGAAGCGGAAGAAAAGACACAAGATCTTTGGGATGTCGAGAAGGGCCGAAAAGATGCAATGGATGCCTTTCGAGGGCTTCTGACAAAACTAACGCAGGATACAGCGGCTCCGATCGTAATTGTGGTCGACGAGCTGGACCGTTGTCGCCCTGACTATGCCCTGTCTGTGCTCGAAGTTATCAAGCACTTCTTCTCAGTACCCAAAGTCCATTTTATACTTGGTATCAACGGAACAGCATTAGAGAACAGTGTCAAAGCAAGATACGGTGCTGAAATCGATGCGGAGAGCTATCTCCGAAAATTCATAGACTTATCGTTCTCGCTTCCTCGTGTTATTGGTCGGCATGACCAATTGAGTGTCATTTCAAAGTACGCGTCAGAGTTAACTTCCGACATGGAACTTCCTGAGCCGATTTCCCGACGCTGCATAAACCTGTTGGAGTGCGTTGCTAAGGGACGTGAAGTCTCGCTTAGAGATATAGGTAAGGTCCTTTCCAAGATTGCATTGTTGCCTAATCAGGTCCACGAGGGAAATTGGACGGAGGGATGGATAGATTTACTGTGCGCACTTCTTGTTACTTCGGTCTTAGATCCAAGGCTTCACAAAAAACTTGTCTCCGGAAGTACTCACTCGTCTGAACTTCGGGAGTATCTTGCGGCGCCGAAAGAAATTACAATGGAAACTATCGATGACCAGCACAACCCCGGCTACAATCACAACGTTACGGTTTGGTTGGCGACATTAATTTTTTGTTGCGGTTCGGAAGAAGTGTCAGACGTTGAAGATCTGCCTGATTGGAAAGATCGGGTTGGGGACCGAATTGACCGTTTTTCAGTTCGAGATAGAAAATCCTTACCTGCCAGGATTCAAAGAGACTGTATTGATTTATTCAAGATTTAGATTTTGGAGTTGGCGCTTCCTTGACGGCGTGGAATGCTCTTTTTGCTATGCGATCAACTACAGGAATTTCCCGCTTATACGGCGATCTGGCGCTCCTAATTTTCCGCTATGAGGGGTCGAAAAAATCTCTGTGCATCTGTCTCTCTAGCCCTTAAACCTGCTCTTCGCGCAAACTGCCGATTTCTGCTCCTCTGTGGACCGACAGCATGCTCCCTTGAAAGCGCCACCCTCCCGAAAGCCTTATTCGACGATGGAAGGGTGGCCAAGTTTTCACATCAGTTCAGAAGTTTTCGACTTGCGTTGCCTTATCTCGCAAGTTTCACATACTCCTCTGATCCTCTGTGGTAGTACGTCCCGATGCTGATGATATCCGGATAGACACCGTCTTCCACACGCTGGCGGAACTGTCGCCCGATGTAGCTTTTTACGCCACTGGGGAAATAGTTCCAACCGGGGCAGATGTTCCTCACGCAAAATCTGCGGTTGGGATACAGTCGGCGATCCATAAGTTCATCAAAATTTGGTACGTAGTTTTCAATATCCATGTTTTTTTCTTTCCGGCGCTCTGTTCGCGGCTCATAAGTCTCCGCATCGAGCACTCTCATTTTCAAGTTTTTGACGGGCTCATCGAAGTTGCCCGTCATACTTCGCCAACGCATCCTTTCCCGGTGAGGGCCATGGAACTTTTCGGATGTATTCGCTGGCATCGGCGCTTCGACGCCGCGCATCGGAGATCTGAGCACGGGGGACGCAGAGCAAATCGTGCGCACCGCGCGCTCCGCTAGACTCTTTCGGCGTGATCTCTCGTTGCTTGTTGCCTTTGAAGAGGTTCGGAAGCTGTCGTCCATTTTCTGACTTGCCTCTCCTCTATTCAAAGACGTTGGCGACATGGGTAGCCGCTGCCGCAACGTCAAGTAGCAACAACAAGAAAAAACGGTTCACAACAAAGGAATCTAAATCGAAGCTTCCGTACGTCGTAGCTGATCCGTCACGTCGACCACACCGGAGAAGGTCCACACAGCATCGCTCAGTATGAACTTGTGACTGTTAGTGTGTGCGATGAAGGTCGCTTTCTCCTGTATCACACCGGCTGGTATGAGCGCTGATTTTGATATCCTGTATCGTTCGTCGAACAACATAGCCGCCAGAAAATCAAAGCCATCAAGGTCCCGGATAGCCGAGAGTTGCCGCGATTTGTTGCGCCAGTGAACTCTCCGAGCCTTGATTTGAAAACGCCTTCCTTCTGCATCTGTCGCATCAAAAGACTTTGCGGAGTTGCTTTCCTGATGCCATCCAAAGGTCTTGCAAAACAGGAACTCGGCGAGATCGCCGGTAGGGTTGTTAGCAGTACGCAGCACACCGCGTGATCGAAGCTCTTCATTGACATCGACATGCAACTTGAGCAGTTCGGCTATTGTCAAATTCGCAAGATCAGGGGGCATTGCTACAACCTCGTTTTTATTGGGCTTGCTGTTCATCGGGCTGAAGATACTTCCTCGTATCGTCAATCAGATCGCCAGCTCCCTCAAGACTCTTTTCCCAGAACCTGGATACCCCTGACTTTGCGCCATCGGCAGTTGAGGCGAACCAATCCGCCGACGTATCCCAGTATTCTTCCCAGTCCACGTCCGGCAGCTCGTAGCTCTTTATCTCTTCCAAGGTTGGTACTGCAGCCTTAGCACTTTGCCACGCGTTTCCGGGCGACGCTTTAACCGTTTCCCAGACTTCTTCCGCAGTTGGCACCCGCGTGGCGCATACTGTCTGCTCATCCTCGCTCGGCGCAGAGCCGGGGTCCAATGCACGCCGAAGCTCGCTCATGTCCTTCAAGGTGTCACAGAGGTCTTTGAGTTCCAGCGCAGTGGCTCCAACGACGACCGCAATGCCGACGTAAGGCAGCGCTTCTCCCGCCATAGCGCCGATCTCCCGAGAGGATGTTTTGACCGCTCGCTTTGAGATCCTGTTTGAGGTGGTCTCGACTGCTTCCTGGACGGCAACTTTCCGACCTCGATACACAACGCGATCCGGAATCACGTCACCAACTTCCGATCGCAATCTTCTGGTGACCGTTCTCTCTGACGCGAGATCAGCAGTCACTTCCGAAAGCTCACCGCGAAGCTGTCTTTTCGCAGCTCTTTCCTGCGCTAACTCTCCACTCAGATCGGCGACCTCGTCCGCGTGTTGCATTGCGACAGTTCTCATGCCCGTCGCCGAGTGAAACGCGGAGGATGCAACGCTGAATAACGCGCCCCCCACCACAAACGCCAGATTCAAAGCAATCGACCCGACGAAGATTGCAACGAACAGCAATCTCCAAGCCCATTTTAAGACCCTCATCTTTCCAACTCCCTCATCCTAACCTTCTAATTATAAGTAGTTTTTCGACGCAGCGCTCTTCTTTTTTGCGGTGCAACGAATGAGCCCTGGCCAACCTTGACCAGCCGGGGCCGTTCTCTCTCAGGGCAATCGGCGCTTGACCGCGTAGTCCGCCAACCACTGCCAGTATTGCTCCCGGTTGCGGAAACCCTGACCAACGGCGGCGACCTCCTCCGCCCCCTCTCGGGTGAGACCACCATCATGCTCCGAGATGGCGGCCCGCTCCTCGAACGCCTCGATGTCGGGGATCAACATGACGGCAACCTGATCTGGTCGATGATGTCGCGCTTCTGCTCGTCGGAGATGCCCGCCGAGTAGATGCCGTAGGTGATGCCGTTCTCCGAGCGCGCGGACTTGTGACCCACCAGCGACGCCGTGAAGTGCTCCGGCACGCCGGTGCGCTCACACTGGGTGATGAACCACTTACGGGTGGAGTGGAACACCAGCCCCGGTCTCCGAAGATCGAGCTTCTGACGCAGATCGGCGAAACGCTTGGTCACCATGTTGACGGACAGCCCCGGAAAGAGCGGTCCCTCCTGCGGCAACTGACCCAGCAACGCCTCAAGGTCGGAATGAAGCGGCACCATCCGCTCCGCCGCGTCGGTCTTGAGCTTGCGCAGCCCGTTGGGCCTGACGTGCGCGAACCACCCGAGATTGCCTTTGGAGGTCAGGTCCTCACGGAGCAACCCGACGGCCTCGCCGGACCGCATGCCGGTGAGCAGGCAGATCAGCAAAGGCAGATGGATCACGCCATCCTCCTCCATTAGCAGCACCCGCACCTCGTCATCCGTTGGCACAGCGTAGGGAGCTGGCTTGATCTTCCCGTCGAAACGAACGGTCCGGAAGGGATTCTGAGAGAGATGCCCCTCGTAGACGGCCCAATCCAGGAAATGGTTGACCTGAGACCAGATGCGCTTGCGGGTTCGCGCGGAGATGACCTCCAGCCCGCCGTCGGACCAGCGCGCCAGTTGATCCAGCGTCATACGCCGGGTTTGGCGCACCTTGCCGATCAGAGGAGACAGTCGCGCGATGAGACTCAGAAACTCCCGTCCTTCCTCCCGGGTGATCGACGTGATTCTCCGGTCCCGATACTTGGACGTGAAAAGCCCCACGGAGTAACGGACGCTTTTGAAGCCGCCCCGCCGCAACTGGTTACTTCTTAGGTTGAGGTAGGCCCTGGAAAGCTCAGCCACCGTCGGCGCGGTCGTTTTGCCGGGGAAGGTGATCGTGCCCTCCGCCGCCAGAGTGCTCCGGAGAGAAGAGAGCGCTGCTTTGGATGCCTCCCCCCATTCGATCTCGCCGGTGCCTGCCTGCGCGTGACTGAGGATGTCCTCGGCCCCGTTGCGGGCCTGACGAACAAGATCCTCGTACTTGGCGTTGACCTGCGCGGCGCGGGTACGGGCGGTTTTGACGTCACCGGTCTTGAGAGATTGCTTCAAGGCCCGCGTACCGATCACGGGGACGACGTCTTTGGGATAGTTGCGGCGGTAGAGCCAGGTTTGGCCTTTGAGATAGGCATACTTGATGTCGGACATGATTGCTCCTTCCCGGGAAAGTGCCCCCGGGGTCATGGTTGGATTTGATTGTCAGAAAGGGTGCTCAGGGAGCGGCTGGGATGTTTCTAATCCTTGCCGTCTCTCGCCTTGACGAGCTCCAGCGGGGGCTCGCCGTAGGCTCCGGCGAAAGGCCCGGTGAGGGCTGTGCCGGTCACGCGGTCTTCCTCGACCGTGTCGATCCTGAACAGGTGTTCGGGGACGTCATCGAAAGCTCGGATGACGACCACCGCGTCGGGTTTGAGATCGGGCACGGCTCAGAGGACCGACACCGCTGCGTTGAGTATGGTCAACAGATTGATAAGCATGAGAAACCTCCTTCGTTGTTCTCATTAGAGATACGGAGGTTTTCGAGGTTTTGAGCAGTGCGTTTAGAAGACCAACGACTGCAGGCAACATTGTTGTTGCCAAAAAAGGTGAGAAATCAATCAAGATATGCGCGAAAGTGGCACCGCCGCTCCAAACAAATCTACTTGATCGACGCCAGTAGCTGACAGTCTGTAGCGAATTTGGCCTCCTGATGGAAAAGCGCTACTACGTCTGATTCCATGTAGACGGAGTTTCCTATCGACGGACGAAGCACGTTTCTTTTTCTTCGTTCTAATAGACGAGGTGGAAAAACTTCTAGCCGATTGGTCTATTATGAGCTTAGCTTCATCTCTGTTTGGAATAGAATGTCTACCGTGCACAAACGGCGCCAAGATAGATGTGGGATTGTTGAGTGTCTTCCACAGTAACTCACAGTGGGAGCCTTTGGATCCATGGTGTGCAACTTTGTAAACTCTGAAGTTGTTGGCGGCTCTAAAGCTGATTGAGTTCTGCAAGACACGTGTCCATCCTGCGCTAGGTGTTTCCTCCAAATCAGCGCCAAACAAGTAAGACCCGTTGTGAGTTTCGAGTAGCAGAACCGTCGATGAGTGATTGGGCTTGAGACTTGGTGGAGGTCGTTCAATCGTCCCAACATCCGGAATGTGTGACGTAATCGAGTCAAGATACTTTCGAATTGACACATCATCGGGCGCGAGCGCCGTTAGCTTGATGTCGTCTTCGTCAAATATCGCTCTGTCCTGAATAGCAAAATGGATAGGTTTCGCTTTCTTTCTTTCTCCATGCATCCTCAGCATGGCGACGATTTCTTTAGTTCCTACAGAGAGTCTCGGGTTTTCGGGCTCGCAATTACTGGCCAGATAAGCCGCTGCATGACGGTCATCCAGAGCAGCAGGCAGGATTAGTTGAGCTTGTTCGCAAGCAGCAAAAAGCGTTGATATTCCTCTAACGTGATCCCCGTCCGTATGAGTTAATACCAAATGACTGACCTGTGTTTCTAAAGAAACACCTATGCCTTCTAGGTATACTAAAGTTGCGGGCCTCCCCGATGACTCGTCAATACAACTGTCGATACAAATCCACTTGCCTTCCCCGTAGTGGATAACCAGCGCTTCTCCAAAAGCCGGACCAAATAATGATATCTCTAATTCGTCAGATTCTGGTGCCTCTGCCATAACTCACCATCCAAAGCGCAACGCCTAATGCATCAATCGGTACTACGCATGAGTTGAAGGATTTCGTCTGCAATACTGTGCCTTCGCATGATGTCGCGTTCCGTCCACGCTGGCGGTCTGCGAAAAACTATCGAAACTGAAGAATGAGGTATTCCACCAGATACTCTGTTCTTTCCAACGCTCAGATAGAACAATGCATTCTCAACTACTAGATTACGATCACCATCGGGTACTTCGTCTATGTTAAAATCGATTTCGTCCAAACGGTTTTGATTTGCGGTATCCCTCGGACTAATGCGAGCATGAACAACACCATTTTCAACAGATGTAACGATGCCTTCCCAACTGGATTTTGGATAGTAGAAAGTTTGGAGTTTCCAGGGATTGGCCGGAAATCGGACTCTTTCTTCGATGAGGTATCGCGCCGACACACTGCTGCGATCTTGCTCGCCGTTGGCAATATTTGCCACTGTATTGATCGGATCAGCAGAACGGTATGGAACATCGAGAAACAGGTCGTCGTCCAGTGACGATGCGCTAGAATAGCTCAAATCAAAAACCCTCAACCATGCTAACTACTTCATCACAAATGGATTTCGCCTTTTCAAGGTCTGCCGCCCAACAGTCTTCTATCAACTGCACAGCTTTTCCCGCACCTTCTATTTCGTCGGGATTTCCTGCGACAAGTTCACTGTTGAAGTCCAGCCGTATCGCATCGTTGCTATTAATTAGTGGCTGTAAATCCGCTTGAAAATGGCCTTCTCTTCCATCGTGGCGCGGGATTTGCCTCATGGTCAATCTTTGCATCCCACCATGTCTTTTGCCAGATGCTGCGGCAATCTCTTTTCCCCAATTGCCCCATGAAGACTGGGGCGCCATGTGTTTGCCCAACTCATCCCTACGTTCCTCAGTGCCGCACAAAACATCGATTGTTCTGTTGATACCTACTCTCGAAACCGGACTATGGGTTAGAAGGTTGCCAAAAATCGATCTGACCATATCTTGCACCAGTCCGTCTTTGTCTGATTCACAACTAATGAGAACTCTGGTTTTTTGAATGTCAAAAGACATATGGTTTGCTTCAAAACGCGATATGTCTGGATGCGAAACCAATGTTTCTGCTGCTGACAACGCATCTTTGGAAATGAGTTCATGTAGCGCCAGCCAACTAGGGTGAAAAATCGACGGGTTAAATGCGCCCACTAGAACTGCCGCAGTAACATCGCGTGTTGTCGAAACAGCCATTCTCTTCCTCCACAGCGCTTTTTTGCATTGTTGAAGAGTTTTGTCACTTACTGCAATGTCACAGCGTCACTCTTGGTGTTCTCAAAACATGCTTAATTTGTTTCCCGCACCCCCATAAGCTCCTTCCCGCCGCGCCTCCCCTAACCCTCGTCTTCTCCCCCGCGCGCGCCGCTCCCGCCGCCACCTCACACGTTTCCCCGTCCGCTGCGCCACGACGGTCCCTTTCGCGCCACTTCCCGCGCGGCCCCGGTGGCTGTCGGCGCGAGAGGCGGCGTCGGTGTCGGTTGAGGTGTCCTGGGCGGCTACGTGAGACGACATGGGAGAGAGCCGGCTCCGCAGACACGTGTGAGCGGCACCCTGAACACCCTTCTCGTCCGTTTTTCCCTCCGTAATGCCCCCGGAAAGTGCCCCTGAGGCGGTCGGCGGAGGCGGTGGGCGATGGAAATCTTCGACTTTGAGCGTCTCCTACCACCCCAGCCAACCTTCCCGAGATTTGAACCGATAGACCGCGCGCAGGACACTCGGGCGGAAAGTGCCCCGATTGATGCCCCACGCGCGGGTGTCTCGGGTGTCCACTCGGATAACGCGGGAGGGCCTCGCTCACGCGATGCTGCGTCAGAGGAAGTTCGGATCGACCCCGTAGGCGGCGTAGTCCCAGTCGTCGTGCTTATTATCCGCCTGCGTGCCGATGATCAGGTGCTCCGGGTTGACGCAGAGCCTGTTGTGACACCGGTGGCGGACGACGTGGTGGCGTGACGCGATCACCTCGTTCAGGACGCAGTAGACGAAGCGATAGACCTCGTATTGATGGCCGCGGAAGCGCACCTTGCGGGGCGTGACCGTGTCCGAGACGAGACAGCCGTTCTCGTCCTCACGCGCCTCCTCGATGAGTGCGAAGGCCCGCGTACGGGCCTCCTCGTGATGTTGCTCGAACAAGATGCGGAGTCGTTCCTCGCTCTCGTCCTCGAAGCGAAAGTGCTCAATTCGTTGGTGTTTCATTCAAGAATGCTCCCATGAGTGGATCAACTCGTTCTTCCTGCGTGATGCGGTCGTCCGCCGAGCGAAGCGGTCTGGCGAGATGTTCCCCGATCGACTGGGAATAGCCGTCCGGACCTTTCACCTTGCCGCCTTCGACGCGGTAGCCCTCGCTGACCCAGATGTCGCGACCGTAATCTTTGCCGTCCCACTTCACGTTGAACTTGGACCAGCCCAGCTCGGTCATGGCGTGACGGGTGGAATTGATGTTCTGCTTCAACTTATCCTGAACCATGTCCGCCACGCGGCTCTCCGTGACGGCTTTGAAACCTTCTTCGTCTAGCATCTCCCGCAGCTGCGCCCTGACGGTCTGCTCCGACGCTCCCTGCACGCGGCGCATCAACGCGGTGGCATCCCGTCCGATGTTGAGGGTTTTCGCTGAGAAGGCGTCGTCGATCCGACGTTCCATCAAGTGGCGGTAGAGCGCCGCAATCGAGTGATCGTCGGCCATGAAGGCGTGGAGATCTTCCACCAGCCTTGCGAAGTGATCGGCGTGCGGGCCGTTCGCGTGACCGTCGTGATCGATGTCGATCAGGTAGTATCGGCGATCCTCGGCCTCGATCCACAGCGGCAGGTGATTGGACGTGAGCAAAAAGCAGCATCGGTGATCCGTCTGCTGCGCGTCCTGGCCTTTCCGCTCGGTCATGACCCGGCTCTCGGTGATGTAGGTCTTCAAGGTGTTGCCCTGCGGCGAGTCCTGCCTGAGGTTCACCTCCTCGCAGACCACCAGCTTACTGGTCAGCACCGTCGCGTTGAAGCGCGAGGTGAGCTTGTCGACGCTGTTCAGGGTGACGGAGTTGCGCTCGCCGAACAACCTGCTCACGAGCTGGCACAGGGTGCTTTTCCCGCTGCCCTTGGTCGCGGAGTAGAGAAAGGGCACCCAGTTGGGCTTATCCGCCTCGTTCTGCAAGCACCAGGCCAGCCAATTAAGGAACATCTCCCTCTCCGGCTCACGCGGGAACATCACCTCGAAGAATGTCCGCGCAATGCCCTGTGTCGCCTGAACCTCATCGATGCGACGATAGTCGGGCTTGCTCCAGGCATTGACGGCGGCGGTGCCGTTCTCCTCGATGATCGCGCCGTCGATCTCAGGGGCGCAGCGCTCCTTGCCGTTCCACACCGCGATGCTCTTATCTTCCTCGGTGTGCCGACGGTCGATCGCGAGGTCGAAGACCTGCCTGATCAGTCCGCTGGAGAGCTTGATGTCCGCAAACTCCGCTTGGAACCGTTTGAGGGCGATCATTTCCACGTCGGGCCGGGACAGCTTGGTCCCGACGTTGCCGACCGCGTAGTACTTTCCGTCCCGCCGGACGAACCACGAGCACAGCGCTCGGGTCAGTCTGTCGAGGTGATCTTCGTTGATATGCTTATTATCTTTTTTCAATGCTTCTTCCTTTAAATGTTTTGCGGAATACCTCCTTCCGAGCCGGGCGAAATGAGCGCTCACCAGGCACATTTTCGAGATCGGAAGTATTCTATAAACGGCCCCTGGAAGAATATGTCGTGATATCAATGACTTAGAAAAATGCGATTTTCGGGCCAAAATCGGGGGTATTAGAGCCCCGCAAGGTGCGCTTCCGAGGCCACCAATACGAGGTCTATCGCTTCGTCTACTGCGTGCTGAACGAGGTGATCGCGTCACGCCACCACGTCGTCCGCCACCGGTGTCACAACAGGCTCTGCGTCAACCCGGAGCACCTGATCATCGGCACGCAGGCGGATAATAAGCACGACGACTGGGACTACGCCGCCTACGGGGTCGATCCGAACTTCCTCTGACGCAGCATCGCGTGAGCGAGGCCCTCCCGCGTTATCCGAGTGGACACCCGAGACACCCGTTGCGTGGGGCATCAATCGGGGCACTTTCCGCCCGAGTGTCCTGCGCGCGGTCTATCGGTTCAAATCTCGGGAAGGTTGGCTGGGGTGGTAGGATTCGAACCTACGATCTCCTGTACCAAAAACAGTTGCCCTACCGCTAGGCCACACCCCATCTGTGACGCGTTCATTACTCCGAGCGCGCATATGGATCAAGAGCGCTTCGGCAAAAAAACCTGTCGTGCGAAACTTAGCTGTCTGCGCGTCGGGCTACTCTAGAACTTCGCCTTCTTTGACGCCCCAAATATGCGATTTTGGCACCCATCCGCGATACCCACCTGCCTTGAGTTTGCACCATTCCGGGCGGCATTCGTCGATCTGCGCAACGACACCGCGTTCTAGATGCGCCACCACCATGGCGGTTCCATCTGGTGTAGCGCGCATATCGAGCATGTCTTTCTCGACAAGGGCGGTTCGGACGCCTGAGAGAAGTGAATAGTGGATCCACCCGCCTGCGCCCTCCCGGTCGCGCACACGTCGCCAGTGACCGTGCTCGGCGGTGATTTCGAGTGGCTGATCTTTGACCGTAAAGACCCAGTCGATCCGATGGGTCAAGCTTGGCCCGCGCCTTGCATTGCCCTCAGATGCTTTCATTGACACGAAGCGCGGCAAAGGCAGGTTGGTTTCCGGTCCGCGCTCCTGAGCGAAGGCGGACAAGCTTGTGGTCAGCAGAAACCCTGCTGCAACAACGATTAATTTAAAATTCATGGCCTGTTTACTGCTCATTCATTGGGTGGGGTTCTTGTGCCCCGGTCTTTCCTGCGCCACTGTGGCATCTGAGCGGACGTTTTGGAAGACATGAGGAGGGGTCCATGCCATCTGCGCGATTAAGTGTTGTTGTTACGCGACGCTTGCCCGATGTCGTTGAGAACCGAATGCGCGATCTGTTTGATGTTTCGTTGCGTGAGACCGACGCTCCGATGACCCGCGAGGAGCTGGTTGAGGCGATGAAAACTGCTGACGTTCTGGTGCCCACGATCACCGACAAGATCGATGCGGGTTTGGTTGGTCAGGCGGGTGGGAACCTCAAGCTCATTGCCAACTACGGTGCCGGGGTGGACCACATCGATGTGCATACAGCACGCCAGAGAGGTATTTTGGTGTCCAACACACCCGGCGTGCTAACGGATGACACGGCTGACATGACCATGGCGCTAATCCTGAGCGTGACACGGCGCATTCCCGAAGGCTTGGCTGTGATGCAATCGGAAAGCTGGGAAGGCTGGTCCCCTACGGCCTTGCTCGGAGGGCGCATCGCGGGGCGGCGGCTGGGTATTCTTGGTATGGGACGGATCGGTCAGGCCGTGGCGCGACGCGCGGCGGTGTTTGGCATGCAAATTCATTACCACAACCGTCATCGTTTGCGCGAAGAGATAGAACAGGAGCTGGGCGCGACCTACTGGGAGAGCCTCGATCAGATGGTTGCGCGGATGGATGTGATCAGCGTGAACTGCCCGCATACCCCCTCGACTTTTCACCTGATGAATGCACGGCGGCTAAAACTGATGAAGCCAGAGGCGGTCATTGTGAATACAAGTCGCGGAGAGGTCATTGATGAAAACGCTCTGACACGGATGCTGCGTTCGGGCGAGATTTCAGGGGCGGGTCTCGACGTCTACGAGCAGGAAAACACCGCAAACCCGCGGCTCAGAGAGCTCAAGAACGTGGTGCTCTTGCCGCATATGGGTTCGGCGACCATGGAAGGCCGGGTCGAGATGGGTGAAAAAGTTCTTCTGAACATCAAGACCTTTGACGATGGGCACCGCCCGCCTGATCAGGTCGTGCCCTCAATGCTATGACGCGTCTGGTCGCGCTGTTTGCCTGTCTGCTTTGGGCGCAGGCCACCCTTGCTCAAGAAGCAGCGGATGCTGTTGCACCTGAGGCTGCAGGGGCTGGCGCGTTGGTGTTGTCCGGAGCTGCGGCAGAGGCTCAAGATGCCAAGGCGCAAGGCCGGCCCGTCGAGGCGCAAGACTGGATGGTCGTGGCGGCCAACCCCTTAGCAGTAGAGGCCGGGGCGCGGGTTTTGCGCGATGGTGGCACGGCGGCGGATGCCATGATAGCCGTGCAGGCCGTCTTGGGTCTGGTCGAACCTCAGAGTTCTGGGCTGGGCGGTGGGGCTTTTTTGGTCTGGTACGACGGTCAAACAGGCGAAATCATCACATTGGATGGTCGTGAAACAGCGCCTTTGGCAGCGACGCCGCGCCTTTTCCAGGATGAAAACGGCGAGCCATTAGAGTTTTTTGACGCTGTGATTGGCGGGCGGTCCGTTGGAGTTCCCGGCGTGCCTGCACTTTTGGCTGAGGCGCATGCGCGCTGGGGCAAGGCGCGTTGGAGGGGTCTCTTTCGAGAGGCGATAGACCTTGCCGATAAGGGCTTTGCTGTCTCGCCACGCATGGCCCTTATGGTTGCACGTGATGCGGAACGGCTGGCGCTGAATTCCAACACCGCGAAATACTTCGTTCCCAGAGGAGTGCCGCTTGTCGAGGGAACTCTTCTGAAAAACCCGGCCTATGCCAATACGCTGCGCATCCTGGCACAAGAAGGGCCCGAGCCGTTTTATACTGGCGATATCGCGCGGGACATCGTCGAGGCGGTACAAAACGCAGCAGGTAATCCAGATGTCCTAAGTGGCGTGGATATGGCGATCTACCGCGTCAAGGAACGCCCCGCAGTTTGCGCGCCTTATCGAGGTCATAACGTTTGCGGCATGGGGCCACCATCTTCTGGTGCGCTGACGGTCGCGCAAATTCTGGGACTCTTGGTGCAGAACGATATCGCCCAACTTGGCCCAAGCAATCCAGAAACATGGCGCCTAATTGGGGATGCCAGCCGCTTGGCCTTTGCAGATCGTGGGCTTTACATGGCCGATAGCGATTTTGTCCCTGTACCCGTTGAGGGCCTCATCGATCCGGCTTATTTGTCCCGTCGCTCGGGGTTGCTGCAAGGCGATGATGCATTGCCAACCGTACGCCCGGGCCGCCCGGAATTTGATCATTCCCTAAATCTTGCACCCGATGATCCGATTGAGCAGCCTTCAACCTCGCACATCTCCATAGTTGATCGCTTCGGCAATGCGCTTTCAATGACGACAACGATTGAAAACGCTTTTGGATCGCGCCTCATGGTCCGGGGATTTTTGCTCAACAATGAACTAACGGATTTCTCTTTTACCAGTCATCGCGACGGAGTGCCTGTAGCCAACCGTGTAGAACCGGGCAAACGGCCACGATCCTCTATGGCCCCCACGATCGTTCTTGAGAATGGCAAGCCAGTTCTGGTTGTCGGAAGTCCCGGGGGAAGTCGTATCATCGGCTACGTGGCCAAAACAATCATCGCACATCTGGACTGGGGAATGGACGTGCAAACAGCGGTGTCTCTGCCGCATCTGATCAACCGCTTTGGTGTCTATGATATTGAGGCCGGAACATCCGCAACCTTTCTTGCATCAGAGCTTGAAACACTGGGTTTTGAGGTGAATTTCCGGGATCTGACATCAGGCATTCACGCCATTTCTATCGGCGAAAGACTGATGGGTGGTGCCGACCCGCGCCGAGAGGGCATTGCCTTGGGTGAGTAAACCAAACCTGGAAATCGCCCCGGCGTGACCGAAAAATTGCCAGATTTGCAGGCCAAATCTCACACAAATGTGAATTCCGGAGCGATCTGCATGTTTAACGTTTATTCTCTTGGCTTTGTCTGTGTTGCTGCGACCGCGGTGGCAGGCGTTGACTACTACACCCAAAGCACCAAAGGCGGCTATGCCTTGGGTCAAATGCCGATAGATGCGTATTTTGCCTCTTATTCCGACCGAATGTCACAGGCAAGCGCAGACAAAGCTGCGGAAAAGGCTGAGAAAGAACGTCAGACTGCCTGGAAGCGCGGAGCCCAGGAATATCTACCTGAAGCACCAGAAGGCTGGACACGCCGGTCTTTGACCGAAGGCGATAATGCATCTGTCATGCCGTACAAACCTGCGTCTTCGAACAACAACGTTGGAGCGTCGCTTCTGGAAACGATGAATGCCCGTGAGCAACGTGCCGAGGATCGCAAACGCGCCGAACGCAGCTGGGTCTATGAAAACGGCTCCGAAGCCATCTATGTCGAAGTAAAGCTCTATGAGCGTCCCAGCAGCAACTCAATGATCGGTTTGGTCGCCGCCACAATTGAAGGGATCAATTTCAACTTTGGCGAGTCTGAAAAAGGCTATGCAGTGATCGGCGGTGTGGGATATGTCGAGCAGTTCGGGATGGATGGCAAACGTCCCCACCATTTCCGTGTGCTCAACGCGACGCTTGGCTTTGGGCACGAAGCGCAGATCATGGTACATGCTAATGCATCTACTGAGTCGACTCGCCAAATCCTTGCAAATATCGACTATGACGGTCTGAACGCGCTCTTGCCTCAGCCCATGGCGACCGTCGGCAATGACGTGGTGCTGGACGAAGACCTGAGCGAAGTCGCCGTGGCAAAACAAATGCACGACCTTCGCTCTGAATTTCTGCAACTGCGCGCCACCGAGGCGCAGTATCGCATGGCCAATATGGATGCTACGGCGATGATAGTGAACACCTACACCCAAGGCTATGGCGGTGACGGGTTGCTCGATATCACAGGCGGCAAGCAAATGAACCTCAACTCCTTGATTGATGTCGGGTATCACACCGCCATTGCGGCCTTGATGGAAGGCAAATCAGCGACTGAGATTTCTGCCGAAGTGGGCAAACTTGTCAACGTAGCCGTCGCCTTTGCGGATGCTGAATCAGCAGCGCAAGCACAAGCCAACAAAGAACAAGCGCCGGAAATGTCGCCTGAGCTAGCCCGTGAGTTGGGCGGGTATAGCGAAAGCAACAATTCCACGGAAACTTTGTCGTCCCAGATTGCCGCTGCAACAGCTGGAATTACAGGCGATCAGGCCGCGACAGGCGGGGCACGGTCCCCGGGTGCCGTGATGATGGAAATCGACCAAGCAGCCTCTGACGCAGAGGAAGGTATGGTGTATTCCAAGTCCGTAGACCCTGCCGAGTTGGACGCCTTCATGGAAAAGCGTGGCTCGTCAGCGGCAGAAATGCGCATGGGCTTTGCACTCGCGGCACGGGTTTTTGAGGGTCAGCACGGTCTGGCCGAAAACAGCTGCCGTTACGAAGGGGCGCGGTATCGTCTCGAATGCGATGCGACCAAGACAAATGAAGAGGTCAAAGGCATGGCCGCTCTCATTCAGCGCCTGACGGGGCAAAGCGAAGAGCCTGCGTTGAAACCGCAGGTGCAACAGCAAAGCGCGCCAAAGCCGTCACGTCTGAAGCTGTCCAATGGCTCAAACTCCGGCAGTGCTTGCGTCGGAAGCTTCTGCAACTAAGGGATTTCACATGAATTCGTGACACGGCGTGCCCGTCACAGGCGCGTCGCGTCGCTTTTGCGCATCCTTGCGTCGGGTAGACCCGCCTTGCGAACGCAGGCGTGGTAAATATCCTGCCAGCAAGTCTGCAGGGAGTCGCGCTTCATGAAAACCCAAGTCAAAGCCCTAGTCGTTGGTGGCGGTGCCGTTGGCACCTCGATTGCGTATCATCTGGCCAAAGCAGGCTGGGACGATGTGATGCTTTTGGAGCGCGACGAGTTGACATCGGGGTCAACTTGGCATGCCGCAGGGCTTTTGCCGCTTTTCAACATGTCCTATGCGACGACCCACATTCACAAATACTCCGTCGATTTCTACAAGACACTTGAGGAAGAAACCGGCTTGAATGCTGGTTTCGCGGTTGTGGGCAACCTGCGCATGGCGCAAACCCAAGAGCGCATGGACGAGTACATGCTTTATGCGTCCACGGCTGAGACCTGCGATGTGGATTACGAGTGGCTGACACCGGATCAGATCAAGGAACGCTGGCCGCTCATTCGCACCGATGACCTCAAAGGTGCGATTTATCACACCGAAGATGGCTACATTAATCCCGCCGATGTCACGCAGGCTATGGCCAAAGGCGCACGTCAGCGCGGCGTGATGATTGAACGCAAATGGCAAGCCGATGCCTTTCACTGGAATGGCACCCATTGGGAAGTCACCTGCACCAAGATGGTCGAGCAGGGCGGCAACCTTGTGCCCTCTGACGAGCAGGTGGTGATCACTGCCGAACATGTGGTGACTGCAAGCGGCAACCACGCACAACGCACCGCCAAGATGCTGGGCATCAAGATGCCGGCAATCCCGGTGGAGCATACATTTATCGTCATGGACAAAGACCCCGAGCTAGTCGAATGGCGCAAAACCAATCCCGAGCACCCCGTGGTGCGCGACGCGGACTCGCAGTCCTATGCACGCGAAGAGCGGGGGCTGGATCCTGGGCATCTACGAGGTGGGTGCGCCTGCGCGGTTTGAACATGGTGTCCCCGACAGTTTCCGCGCCGATCTCTTTCCGCTCGATCTTGATCGGATTGCAGAACAATACATGGCGATGACCGAGCGCGTGCCGTCTTGCGCGGACTCAGGGCTGAAGGATGATTTCAACGGCCCCATCTGCTACACGCCGGATGGCAATCCACTGGTCGGTCCGGCCCCAGGCCTGCGCAACATGTGGCTGGCCGAGGGGTTCAGCTTTGGCATCACCGCCGCAGGCGGCACCGGCTATTACCTGGCGCAGATGATGGTCGAAGGCGAAGCCGAGATCGACATGGCCTCGCTTGACCCCAAGCGTTACTCGCAAAACTGGATGACCACCGAGTTTGCGGCGCGCAAGAACGAAGAGTGCTACAACCACGTCTACATCTTGCACCACCCGGATGAAGAGCGTGAGGCCTGCCGTCCGTTGCGCACGGCCCCGGCCTATGATCGCCAGAAAGCACGCGGCGCACAGTTTGGCTGGGTCAACGGTTGGGAGCGTCCCAACTACTACGGGCCGTTGGATGCGCCAGCCAGCTTTGACCATGACAGCCGCTCATTCCGGCGTGGCGCATGGTGGCAATATGCAGTGGAAGAGGCGAAAGCCATCCGTGAAGGCGTGGGCCTGATCGACGCCACCGCCTTTACCAAGCACATTGTCAAAGGCCCCGGTGCGACAGCGTTCCTCGACTGGTTCACCTGTAACAAGCTGCCGCGCGTGGGGCGGATCAACCTGACCTACGCGCTCACCTCGCACGGCACAACGCGCACGGAATACACCATCGTGCGGCAGGCTGAGAACGAATTTTACTGCGTTTCCGCAGGCGCTTGGACGGAATATGACGCCGATTTCCTGCGCAAGGCCGCCGAAGATAAGATGGGCGAGTTCGGCTACATCGAAATTCAGGATGTGACAACGCAGTGGGGTGTCTTCGCCATCGCCGGTCCGAAGTCCCGAGATGTGTTGAACGAGGTGATCAAGGACGCCGATCCGGCCACGGCCCTTTCGAACAAGCGTTTCCCATGGCTTTCCGCCCGCCAGATCGAGCTTGGCATGTGCCCCGTGAATGCGATCCGCGTGGCCTATACAGGCGAGCTGGGCTGGGAGCTGCATCACCCCATCGAGATGCAGAACTACCTTTTCGATCTGCTCGAAGACGCGGGCAAAAAGCACGGCATGAAGCTGGTTGGCGCGCGAGCGCAAAACTGGCTGCGGCAGGAAAAATCCTATCGCGCATTTGGCACCGAACTGGGCCGCGATGCTACGCCGCTCGAGGCTGATCTGCCGCGCTTTGTTGACCTTGAAAAAGACTTCCACGGCAAGGCCAAGCTGGTGGAAACCGGTGTGCGCGTGAAGTGCTGTACGGTGCTGATTGACGGCCCGGACGATGCCGACCCTTGGGGCCGCGAAGCGCTTTACACCGACGACGGCACCCGCGTCGGTCGCCTGACCTCAGGCGGCTATTCCGTGCATTTCGGTAAGTCCATTGGCATGTGTTATGTGCCACCGGAACTGGCGGTGGAGGGCACAAAGCTGCGCGTCAAAATACAGGACAAGCTCTGGGATGCGGTTGTGACCTGTGACAGCCCGTATGACCCGAAGAACGAGGTCATCCGCAAAGACGGCTAAACGAAAAGCCCGCGTGCGGTGTGCGCGCGGGCTTCGTTTTTCCTGTCTCTAAGGCAGGTTACTTCATAAATTTCTCAAGAATGTCGTCCATAGGAGAGCCATCCCCATCGGCATCGAGCATTTGCAAGAGCGGCCCAAGACCACCGCCTTCGCTGTCCTTCGCGCCGCCCATGAGACTTCCAACGAGGCCCATGATGCCGCCGCCTGCGCCTTCAGAGCTTCCCATCAGGCCAGCGGACATGCCGTCAATCGAAGCATCCGGCATGTTTTTCTGCAGCCCGCCCTGGATCATCGCTGCCAATGCTGGCAGGAATTGCGCCACGGTGCCAGCGTCAATACCGCTTCGCTGGGCGGCCTCCTGCGCCAGTCCGTCGGCTTCGGTCTTGCCGCCGAGCAGGTTTTGCAGAAAGTCCATCCCCTGCGCCTGACCACCCGCACTTGCCGCGGATTGTGCATCCTCGAAAAGCCCCGCCTGGCTTTCGCCACGAAACGCCTCCAGCACCTGCGCTGCGCCGCCTTTCTGCGCGCGTTGCTTGGCGGCCGAACCAATCGCCGGTGCCAGCATCTGTGTCAGGCTTTGAGCCTTTTCATCATCCAGCCCGAATTGTTGCGCCAGTTGCATCAATCCCTGGCCGCCCTGAGCCTGCTCCAATAATTTCAAAAGTGACATTGCATCCCCTCAGTTAAAGAAATCTGAATACAAGGTCGGCGAAACACGCCCGTATTGTAAGGGGAATTCAGGATGCCTTGCCGCATAAGCGTTGGATTGCCTTAGCGCGCACGCGCTTTGAGCCATCGATTCCAAGTGGCGCGATTGCCGCCAAAAACATTGATATCCACATCCCCCTCAACACCCGGAACGCGGCCTGTGCCGGTGTATTGCCAGAAACTCCAACGCTGTCCGGGGTAAGTTTTGTCGAGCGTCTTGGCTGTGGACCGCAGCCAGAACTCTTCGTTGAGTCGGCCAATACCCGTGTCGCGATAAAACTCTATCGTGGTGTAGATGATCGGGCGCTGGCCGTAGTGGCGTTCGAGCATGTCCATGAACACCCTCGCCTGCCGCCTAACCTCGCGACCCGAGGGGCGTTTGGTGCAGGTGGGCGAAAATGGATTCCATTCCAGATCAAGCACCGGCGGAAGCGCACCCCGCCGCTTGGGTACATTGCGAATGAACCACCGCGCCTGTACTTCGGGCGGCGTGCAGAAATAGTAGAAATGATATGCCCCGCGCGGCACACCTGCGCGCCCGGCCTTGCGCCAGTTTTCGTTGAACCGTGGGTCCAAAAGGTCGCCGCCCTCGGTCGCTTTGATGAAGGCAAAGGATATGCCCGCCGCCTTCACGCGCCGCCAGTTGATGGCGTCCTGAAAGCGCGCAACATCAAGGCCATGGATGGCGTATCGTGATGGCGCGCGACCAGACCAGGATACAGGGTCGCTATCGCCGTATTTTAAGCCTTTGGGAGGGGTTGTATCAGCGCTCGCCTGGTCTGTGGAGAAAGCGACTAAGGAAATGAAAAATATAGATAAAAAACATATTTTTAAAAGCCATGCTCGGCAAGAATTCATCGCTGCTCCTTAGGCCTTTCGGTGACAAAGGCCAGATTGTTGGCCGGCATGTCTTCTATGGTATGAACCTGTAATCCGGCGGCTTTGACCCAAGCTACCACATCGGCGTCGTTCTTGTACCCAATCTCCGGGTCCTGCGCCTGCAAACTTGCGTGAAACCGCCGATCTCCTTCTGACGTCGCAGACCCGTCCCGTAGAAACGGACCATAGAAGATGAATCTGCCTCCAGGCACCAAGGCCTGAGCGGCCTCGGAGATCAGAATGCGCGCTTTCGGCGTCGAAATAAGATGCAGCAGGTTTACAAGAAGTATGAGCGCAGTCTGCCTGTGATCCGCGTGCCAACCGGGCAGGGTGGCATCAAGGTGAACCGATGGTTCAATGTTGCCCAGGTGAGTCTCCCGCGCCCAAAGGTTGATACTTGCCAGCCGGTCTTTGGCCACATCAGTGGGGTGCCAGATAAGCCCCGGCGTAACGCGCGCAAATTGCGCTACATGCTGGCCCGTGCCGCTGGCTATTTCCAACGCATGCCCGTCTTGCGGCGCGTGTTTTTGAAGCAAAGCCGCGATGGCATCGGCGTTGCGCTCGGCAGCAGGAGCATGCATGCGCCCCTCTTCATCAGCATGCGCCACAGAGATGCGCGGTGGAGGCGGGGAGTCTGGCATCAGAGACCTTCACGGTTGATTAAGAGCTTTGTGCCTATGCTAAAGCTTGTCGCAGCGTTGAAAAGTGGCGAAAACCCGGCTTTCGGCACAGGAATTCCCTACTTCGACCCCAAATGCGGCGCATTGACCTAGAATTCTCAACAATAGCTGAGGACGAATGGGAGTTTCACATGGGCTATGTCGCTTCGATCACTGCACGGACAAAAACCAACCGTCGGTATCTGACCGGGATTTGTGGCGAGGCCAATGTGCGCACGCCGCTTGGTGGACGTCGCATCGAGATGCTCAATCCGGGCGACATGGTTGTGACGCGCAACAACGGCTTACAGCCTGTGCGCATGATCTGGAGCTGGACCGTGACCGCAGACGAGATGCGCGCGCACCCTGAACTTGCCCCAATCCGTCTCAAGACTCGCGCGATTGGTCCGATGATGCCTGGGCGCGATCTGCGCATAGCCAGCGGTCACCGCGTTCTCATTCCCGGCTACCGCATTGCCGGATCAGAAGACAATCAAGGCTGCCTGATGCGTGTCGACGGAGTGGCGCATAACAGTGACAAGGCCTTTGCCGAGCGTACCGCAGAGGAAGTAACTTACTACAACGTGGTCTTTGATCAGCACGAAGTGATCACCGCCGAAGGGCTTCCGGTTGAATCTTTCCTACCATCTCCCAAGGCGCTTAACCTTCTGGATGTCTCGGCTCAGCAGGCGTTGAAAGAACTCTTCCCGGTTCTCAGCAGCCGACGTTGTGCCTATCCTGGCCTGTCGGTGCCCGTCGCCCGCGCGAGTGCGTATCTGGCGCAGACGGCGTAAGGCCTCAACGCGCTAGACTTGGCCGAATAGATGGCAGGCCAAGTCTAAATTCATATATTTACGCAGTTACAACGGCCGTTCAGATTTGCGGGCGGTCATAATGTAAGCCGTCGTCGGGAACAAGGCTTCTCCCGTATTTGCTTCATAGGGCGCGAGCCTTGCTTCGGCCTCTGAAAGTACCTTCTCGATTTTGTCTTCGCTCAAATTGATGCCAAACAGCGGTAGCCAACCGCGAAGTTCCGCTTCGACCATGGTTCTTGTGCTGGGAAACCGTGCCTCATTGGTTTTCGTCTCAAAGCGGATGTCGTGCAGCCCAGCCTGCGATACGAGGTCTGCGACCGCGTCTGGTTCTCCCAAACAAAAGGGCAACCTGACCGCGTGTCCTGCGGCGCTTGAGACTTGTTCATCCAGCAGAGCGGCAATATCGCCATAAATAGGGTTTTGATCGACGAAATGCCAAAGGGCCAGAGACAGGTAACCGCCTGGTTTCAAGGCGCGATGCATCTCTTCCAATGCCTTTACTTTGTCCTCAAAAAACATCAGCCCAAATTGAGAGAGCACGGCATCGAATGCGTTCGCATCCACCGGCAAATCTTCTGCGCGGCCCAACCTCCAGTCGATGCGGGATTCAAGCTCTTGCGCTGCGGCCAGCATGCCGGGTGCGGGATCGACAGCAACGACCTGTCCTTCTGGGCCTACATGGGCTAACGCATGCCTTGAAAGCACACCGGTCCCACATGCGACGTCCAAAACGTGTGCACCGGTTTGGATATCCACGCTATTCAGGATGTGACTGGGCCAAGCAGAAAAGAGCGCAGGAACAAACAAAGCTTCATACCCTCGGCCTGCCGCTAATTCTTCGGGTGTCACAGAAATTTTCATCAGTTTGGCTCTCCGGTGTCGAGTATCGTACCTGTTCGCCTGCCTCGAACGTAGCAGATTTTGTGTCCAACCTGAATGTCAGATCCTACGTCCGGAAAAGAGCAAAAAAAGCCCCACGCGACCCGTGGGACTTTCA
Organism: Roseovarius sp. S88; assembly: GCF_037023735.1. Classification (GTDB taxonomy): domain Bacteria; phylum Pseudomonadota; class Alphaproteobacteria; order Rhodobacterales; family Rhodobacteraceae; genus Roseovarius; species Roseovarius phycicola. The sequence continues at coordinate 1,165,887 of NZ_CP146069.1, forward strand.
CAAGTGAAAAGCTGTATTTTGACCTATTGCGGAATTTCCGCCGTCAGCCCCTCAACGTAAAAATCCATGCCCAAAAGCGTGCCGTCGTCGGCCACCTCGCCTTCGGCCAGCCAGGGTGTGCCGTCTTGCTTATTCAGAGGCCCGGTAAACGGGTGGTATTCACCAGACGCGATTGCGTCTTTCATCGCCAGTGCCTCGGCCTTGATATCTTCCGGCACAGCGTCGGAAATCTCGCCAATCTCGACCATGCCGGGCGCAATGCCGTCCCAGGTCTCAGTGCTTTCCCAGCTTCCATCAATCACCGCTTGCGTGCGCGCGACATAGTACGGCGCCCAGTTGTCGATGATCGAACTCACCCGTGGCAACGGCGCGTATTCGGACATGTCAGAGGCTTGACCAAAGGAAATCACACCGGCTTTTTCCGCCGCCGCCTGAGGCGCGGTGGAATCTGTGTGCTGCAGGATCACGTCTGCGCCCTGATCAATCAGAGCCGTGGCCGCGTCCGCCTCTTTTGGCGGATCAAACCATGTGTAAACCCAGATCACCTTGAACTCGACATCCGGGTTCACCGCCTTGGCGTGAATATAAGCTGCGTTGATCCCGCGAATGACCTCGGGGATGGGGAAGGACGCGATGTAGCCGATGACGTTCGACTTGGTCATCTTACCAGCGATGTGCCCCTGAATGGCGCGGCCTTCGTAAAAACGCGCGGAATACACCGACACATTGTCGGCGGTCTTGAAACCAGTAGCGTGCTCAAATTTCACATCTGGAAATTTCGACGCCACGTTGATCGTGCTGTCCATATACCCAAACGACGTGGTGAAGATCAGATCCGCCCCTTGCAAGGCCATCTGCGTGATTGCCCGCTCAGCATCGGCACCCTCGGGCACGCTTTCCTGATAAACGGTCTCAACCTTGTCGCCAAAATGCTCTTCTACGGCGAGACGCCCCTGATCATGTTCATAGGTCCAGCCGCCATCACCGATCGGGCCGACATAGATAAAGCCAACCTTTGTCTTGTCTTCGGCGACGGCCGCGCCAGCCATCCCAAGCGCCACAACAGCACTGGTAAGTATACGGGTTAAGGACATGCAGATACTCCCTGTTTGAATTGGCCCCTAATCCGAGGCGTGAAAGGTGCGGCCCAGTGATCCGGGCGCGCGGGATTTGTCGGCTGACATGATGACCAGCACGAGGATCGTGATCAAGTAGGGCGACATGCTGAGATATTCCACTGGAATGGCAACACCTGCGGCTTGCAGATTGAGTTGCAGCACACTGATCCCGCCGAAAAGCCAGGCGCCGAGCAGTACGCGCCCCGCTTTCCAACTGGCAAAGACCACGAGGGCCAGGGCAATCCATCCCGACCCGGCAGTCATACCTTCGGTCCATTGGGGCACGCGCACAAGGCTCAGATACGCGCCGCCTAAGCCGGCACAGGCCCCGCCAAAGAGAATGGCGAGGATGCGGATACGGATGACCTTGTAGCCCAGGGCATGGGCCGCACCGTGGTTTTCGCCAACGGCGCGCAGGATCAGGCCCGCGCGGGTGCGGTTGAGCACAAACCAGACGGCTGCCACCAGCGCCAATGCAAGATAAACCATAAGGTCATGTGAAAAGAGGATTGGGCCCAGGACAGGTAGGTCCGACAGGATAGGTATATCAAGGCTGGCCGTGGCGGGTGGTTTGATCCCCTGATAACCTTGTCCCAGAAGCGCGCTGAGTCCGAGCCCGAAGAGCGTGAGCGCCAGACCTGAGGCCACCTGATTGGCCAGCGTAAACTGCGTGAGGATGGCGAAGAGAAAGGCCAGCGTAGCTCCGCCCATCGCCGCAGCGATAAAGCCCACAAAAGGCGAGCCGGTATTCACTGCAATGGCAAAGCCACAGATGGCACCGGTGATCATCATCCCTTCAACCCCGAGGTTGAGTACGCCTGCGCGCTCAACCACCAACTCGCCCAATGCGGCCAGCAGGATGGGTGTCGAGGCGACGATGAGGGATGCCAGAAGGAGCGTGGGATTGATTGAGGAGAGGTCCATTATGCCACCTCCGCCGTTTTCCAGCGCAGCCGGTAATTCGTCAGTACATCAACCGCTAAAAGGAAGAACAACAGCATCCCCTGAAACATCTGGATCGCCGCAGCGGGCAGGCCGAGATTGGATTCGGCGTTCTCACCCCCGATGATCGTCAGTGCAAGCAACAGCCCGGCCAGAAGAATTCCGACCGGGTGCAGACGGCCCAGAAACGCCACGATAATGGCGGTGAAGCCATAGCCCACGTTGAAGTCGATGTTGATTTGTCCCGCGGGCCCCGAGACTTCAAACATGCCTGCGAGACCGGCCAAGGCTCCGGACAGTCCCAAGCAGATCAGTGTCAGACGGGCAGGGTTCACACCGGCAAACCGCGCGGCCTTGGGCGCTTGGCCTGTGAGTTTGATCTGAAACCCCAGTAGATGCCGGGTGAAGAGCACATAGGCGAAGATGACCGCGATCAGGGCCGCGACCACGCCCCAATGTACCCCCGTGCCCGCAAAAATCTCGGCATTATGAGCAGAGGGATATTGCTGCAGGTTGCGCGAACCGGGAAAGCCGCGCCCGTCGGGGTTGCGCAAAAGCCCAAGCGCCATTTTGGCCAAGAGCTGTTCGGCCACGTAAACGAGCATGAGCGAGACGAGGATTTCATTGGTTCCAAACCGGGCCTTCAAAATCCCTGGGATCATGCCCCAGGCCCAACCGCCGAAAGCCCCGGCAATGACCATCAGTGGAAAAATATACGCCGCTTCAAGCGGATAATAGGCAAGGCCCACGCCAGCGCCCGCCAACGCACCCATGATGTATTGTCCCTCGGCCCCAATGTTCCAGATGCCTGCGCGGAACCCAAGGCTGAGACCTATG